>NZ_SIXC01000003.1 GCF_004309735.1 Desulfovibrio legallii | reverse complement strand
AGGATTTTTCCACCAAATGGCTCTGGAGTTATAATAACGAGCGCCCCAACATGGGCATTGGCGGCATAACTCCCGCCATGAAGCTCGCACAGGTGTCTTAGGCTCTACTTGTAAGTGCTCCTAAAAATGGGAGGATTACCGTACATTACGGTAAAAAAAAGCAAAAATAAAACGGCTAACCAAAAAAACAGATGCAATAATACCATATGTAAATACTGGAATATCAAACATAAAATAAAACACGCTTTCCTTTCTCATATAAAGAACAGCATAAACAGAAAGAGCAATCAAAAATATTGATGTAACAATCAATCGCAGCCATTTTTTCACGAGAAGATAGGTATCCAAATTTCTGGTAAAATTTACTGCAATCTTTTTTTCGCCATTAATGTCATCCACCAGACGCACCACGACTGCCGGTATGCGCACGCGAGATTCATAACCTTCCGGCAGAGTGCCGGGCGGCATGGTGAACTTCAGCACCAATTTGTCCCCTACAGAAGGACACGGTACATCTTGCCGCCATTGGAGCAGCATGCCTGATGACGATAAATCTTCGCTAAGACACCGCAAAGAGAAAGCGCTGTCTGCGGGATCACGCACAGTTACCGGAAGATGGGCCTCATACCGCTGGTGAACGCCACGTCGGGTGGTCCCGCGGCTGGGGATATCGGGCGCGAGACGACGGTCGTGCTTGGGTTTGGGGTAGATTTCCGCGTCGGATGACGCCTCGTTAGGCAAAGACATTATAGTTCACTCCGGTCAAAGATCGAATTTGAGAATTTATGCCAAACAATCAAATTATTCAATAAAAAAATACTAATAGTAACTTTTACTATAAATATCTCTTTTTTCCCCTATTTGGTAAATATGGCATACGGATTTACCATTGTATTGAATGTTCAACTCCATTTTTCTCAACCACTATGTAATAAAACAGCAAGAATATATAATGGTAACTTGCTATTTTTATGCCTAAAAGTGCACATTTAGCGGGTATACGGCAGAATAATCCCCTCTATAAAAAAGAAATAGCGTTTATGCGTAGAATTTCTGAGACTGAACTAAACAGATGCGTTCAATTCAAGCCTCCCGATTTTCCGACAGCCGGATTCTGGCAACGGTGCAGCAGGTCCCACTTGCCCCTCCCCCGCAGGACATGCCATTGGACAGGTCTGGCCGGACGGGGTATCTGATCCACAGGTGTTGCCGCATTGAGCCGCCACGGGTATACGCCTTTGGTGAAGCCCCGGCCGGAACCTTTGGCGACGTGGATACGGCCCCGAAGGCAACGGCTCCCGGACGTTACGGCAGAGAGCTGTTCCTACCCCACCGCGCTGGAGAATATTTTGGCATTTCTGAGCATGCAGGGCGTTACTTTGAACCTTGGCGGCAAGCCGTTGCTGGACGCGGCTGATCTTTCCGTTGAAACCGGTGAGCGCATCTGCCTTGTGGGCCGCAACGGAGCCGGCAAATCTTCTCTGCTGGCGCTTCTGGGCGGGCAGATGGCGCCAGACTCCGGCCTGATTCTCCGGCCCGGTACGCCAATGGGGCAAATGCCCCAGGACGTGCCCGAAGACTGGCGCGGTTCTGTTTTTTCCCTGGTAGCCGCCGCCTTGGGTGAGGAAGGCAAAGCCCTGGCCGCCGCCCATGCCGGAACGGCGCAGGGGCAGGCCGTGGAAGCCGACGCCTGGGAGCACTACGGCGAGGTGCTCGCCGTCATCAACCGGCTGGGGCTGAATCCGGACGCCGACTTCACCGCACTTTCCGGCGGCACAAAAAGGCGGGTAGCCCTGGCCAGGGCGCTTGTGTGCTCCGAAGACCTTATTCTGGACGAGCCGACCAACCACCTGGATCTCACGACCATCACCTGGCTGGAGGACTTTCTGCTGCGCAAGGTCCGCACCCTGATTTTCGTCAGCCACGACAGAGCATTTGCCGGACGCCTTGCCACGCGCGTGGTGGAAATCGACCGGGGCAGGCTGTTCAGCTATTCCTGCGGTTTTGACCGCTATCCGGAACGGCGGGAGGAACGCCTTGCCGCCGAGGAACGCGCCTGCGCACTTTTCGACAAAAAGCTCGCCCAGGAGGAGACGTGGATACGCCAGGGCATCAAGGCCCGGCGCACGCGCAACATGGGCCGGGTGCGCGCCCTTGAATCCCTGCGCTCCCAACGGGCCGCGCGGCGCGCCAGGCAGGGCAACGTGCGCATGGCCGCGCAGGAAGCCGAGCGTTCGGGCAAACTCGTGATGGCGGCGGAAAACGTAGCCTTTGCCTATCCCGGCAAACCGCCGCTTTTCAGCAATTTTTCCGCCGTGATCCAGCGTGGGGACCGCGTGGGCCTCATCGGCGACAACGGCGCCGGCAAGACCACCCTGATCCGCGTGCTGCTTGGCGAGCTGCCCTCCACGGAAGGAACGGTACGTCTGGGCACCCATTTGCAGATCAGCTACTTTGACCAGCTGCGCGAAAGTCTGGACCCGGAAGAAAGCGTCATGCACAGCGTGGCCGAGGGCAACGACGTGGTCACCGTGGGCGGCGCCACGCGCCATGTGGCCGGATATCTGCAGGACTTTCTTTTTACCCCGGACCGCCTCCGGCTGCCGGTCAAAGTCCTGTCCGGCGGGGAGCGCAACCGGCTGCTGCTGGCCAAGCTCTTTACCCGGCCGTCAAACGTGCTGGTGCTGGACGAACCCACCAACGACCTGGACGCGGAAACGCTGGAACTGCTGGAAGAACTGCTTGCGGACTATGCCGGCACCGTGCTGGTGGTCAGCCACGACCGGAGCTTTCTGGACAACATGGTGACCAGCGTGATCGCCTTGGAAGGCGACGGCAGGGCCCACGAGTATGTGGGCGCGTATACAGACTGGCTGCGCCAGCGGGCCACGCCGCCACAGGAACCGAAGGCGGAAGAAAAAGCCGTCCGTCCCGGCCGGCGGACGGACCAGCGCCCCGCCACGGACAAACCCCGCCGCCGCAGCTTCAAGGAACAGCGGGAGTTTGAACTGTTGGGCAAGGAGCTGGACGCCCTGCCAGAGCGCCTGGACGCTCTGGAGCGGGAGCAGGCCGACCTTGAAGCCGCCCTGGCCGACCCCGACTTGTTCACAAGAGATCCGGCAGCCTTTACCCGCACGACAGGCCGGCTTGCGGCCCTGGAAGAAGAACAGACGGCGCTGCTGCTGCGCTGGGAAGCTGTGGAGCAGCGGCTGCAGGAGCTCGGTGAGCTTTCCGGCTGATCCGGAAGCCGCGCAAGGGCCTACGGCTTGCCTGCCTGGCGGAGCATCCCAATACGCTGCGCTGTGGCAAACCTGCTGTTTTCATCTTGGTGTTCCTATGCCAGAGGCACCAGCTTTATCAATGGCATGCTTTACAGTGGAAGGGCAACCGGCTCTGGTTGCTCTGCCCCTGTTTTTAAAATGGCCCGGGGGATGGACTTGATTGCGCCTCGCGGCGATCTGCATCGTTGGAAAATGTATTGTCATTACAGCCTGCTTTGGATACCATGCGGAGAAATTTGTCTTAGGGCCTATTGTTCAAAATTTGCCTCTTGCCAAGCACTTTTCCACAGCTACGAGGAGAACGCATGAAACGTTGCAGTATTTTTTTGTTGGCAGTCGCCATGGTGGCAATCTCCGCAATTTCAGCCATTGCGGGCGAAAAACTGGTTGTCTACACCTCACTAAAAGAATCCATTATTGGTTCTATGAAAGAGGCCTTCGTCAAGAAATATCCTGATATAGCTGTTGACTATCAGTCTGCTGGGGCTGGGAAGCTCATGGCCAAGATTGCTACAGAGCGGCAGTCTGGCAAAATTATGGCCGACGTCATCTGGACCAGCGAAGTGCCGGACTTTTTCAACATGCGCGCCGAGGGCCTTCTGGAAAAATACATTTCGCCAGAGATGCCCAATGTCATCAACCCCTTTGCTGATTTTGACGGTTCATTTACAGCCGTCCGTCTGGGGACGTTGGGCATTGCCTACAACAAACGCTATGTGAAACAGCCGCCCACACAATGGAGCGACATGACCAAGCCTGAGTTCAAGAAGGCGTTCGGCATTGCCAACCCGGCCCTTTCCGGCACCGCATACATGAGCATCCAGCTTCTGGTGGACAAGTTTGGCTGGGACTACATCCAAAACGTGCACAAAAACGGCGCGCGCATTGGCAAGGGCTCTGGCCAGGTGGTGGACGATACAGCTTCCGGCGATTTGCTCGCCTGCATCGGCGTGGACTACATCGTGAATGAAAAGATCAAAAAAGGCGCTGACCTCGCCTTGGTGTATCCGCCCGAGATGCTCGTCATCCCCAGCCCGGCCGCTATTTTCAAAGGCACGCCGAACCTGAATGCGGCCAAAAAGTTTGTGGACTTTCTGCTTTCTGAAGAAGGCCAGCAGATCCTGGCCGAGCAAGGCACCCTGCCCGTGCGCAAAGGCATAGCCCCCGGCAAGGAATACAACCTGCCCTCCGGTGAGGACGCCATGGCCCGCAGCCTCAAAGTTGATTACAAAAAGATTTTGACTGACAAGGAAGCTACTATTAAAAAGTTTACCGACATCATGATGGCAAAATAGTTACAAAAAAGTGACAACTCTGTGACAAATCCACCGCCGTGCGCCCGGAGCGCGCGTTGGTGGGCGCAACGCCGCAGGAGCGACGCCCTTTCCCTCAGGAAAAGGGCGTCGCTCCAGAGTGGTCGTGGTCTGTGCACGGCCACATAAGGGACAGTTTATGGCGGAAATCGTACTCGACAATATTTCAAAATCCTATGGCGAACATAAGGTTTTGCAGAATCTTTCCCTAAAGCTGGAGGACGGCGAGTGCTTCACGCTTATAGGGCCTTCCGGCTGCGGCAAGACTGTGCTGCTGCGCATTATTGCCGGCTTCGAGGCGTTGGACGGGGGCAGCATGCGCATCGGCTCCGAGGTAGTGGCCGACGCCAAAACTGGAGCTTTTCTGCCGGCGGAGCAGCGCAGCCTTGGGGTGGTCTTTCAGGACTATGCCGTGTGGCCGCATATGACGGTACGGCAAAATGTAGGCTATCCTCTCAAAATCGCCAAAACCAACCCGGCGGAAGCGGCAGCGTTGGTGCAGAAAAGCATTGACGACGTGAACCTTACGGGCATGGAAGACCGCTTGCCTTCGCAACTTTCGGGCGGCCAGCAACAGCGTGTGGCCTTGGCGCGCGCGCTGGTGGCGCAGCCCAGCCTGCTTTTGCTGGATGAACCCCTGAACAACCTGGACGCCAACCTGCGCGAAGAAATGCGTTTTGAAATCAAAACGCTGCAAAAAAATCTTGGGGTCACCATCCTTTATGTTACGCATGATCAGGAAATAGCCCTGGCCATCTCGGATCGGATGGCGGTGATGGACGCGCAGGGCGCGTTGCGCCAGGTGGGCACGCCGACCGAGCTCTTTGCCCGCCCTGTGGACGAATTTGTGTTTTCCTTCCTGGGCATGAGCAATTTTCTGCACGTTCGGGTGCAGAACGGTGCGGCCGAATTGGCAGGCCAAGCCTTTCCCCTTTTGCCCGAAGCCGGTTCCTCCGGCGATCTGCGGGTGGGCTTTCGACCTTCGGACGTAGTTCTGCGGCGCGAAGGCCAAGGGCTGCGGGCCAAGGTGCATCGGGCCAGTTTTTTGGGCGCGTTTATGGACTACCAGCTGGAAGTGGGCGGGCAATACCTGCGTACAGCTCTGGATACGCACGAGGCCCTGGCAAACGGCCTGCTGCTTCAAGAGGGTGAAGATTGTGTCTTTACCCTGCGTAACGCGCATTGGTTCAAATAAAAAAACACACGCGCACGACCCTGTTTCGCGCCGTCGAAGATGGCGCGGCCCGGGGTGGCCATTTTTTTCAAATCAGGCGGACAGGTATGCAAGCGGTCAAACGACAACATTCTTTTGGCGTGGCGGAAGTCATTTTATTTCTGTCCATTGCCATTCTTGTCATTGTGGTTGTGGTGCCGGTGGCCCTCATCTTTTTCAACGCATTTTTTGTTGACGGTCAGTTCAACGCTGCAGATGTAGTCAAAACCCTCAGCGAGGGGGAGACGTACCAAGCGCTGTTGAACTCGCTGTTCATCGCCAGCGGCGTGACCCTTTGCGCCACCACTGTGGGCACCTTTTTTGCGTGGCTGGTAACGCGCACCGACATCCCCTACAAAGGTTTTATGAAAAGCATGTTTCTGGTGCCATTCATGCTGCCTTCGTTCATCGGCGCACTGGCCTGGAAAATGCTGCTTTCGCCCCGTGCAGGCTATATCAATCGCTTATGGCGCGACCTTACCGGCTCGGAGAGCGCGCTGTTCGACATTTTTTCGTATGGCGGCATCATCGCCATTGAAACCATGTATCTTTTCCCCTTTGTCTTCATTCAGGTCTGCGGCGCGCTGGAACGCATGGACCCAACGCTGGAGGAATCGGCCCGAATCTCCGGCGCGGGCCTCTTCACCATCACCCGCAAAATCACCCTGCCGCTGGTAATGCCCAGTATTCTTTCTGGGGCACTGCTCATCATGCTGTATTCCATGGCCCATTTTGGCACAGTGGCCGTTCTGGGCATAGAGGTGGGCATCTACAATATCCCTACCCTGATTTACGAGCGCATCCACCAGAGCGCGGGCAGCTTTGATTCCATCCGCACCGGCACTGTACTGGCCTCGGTGCTGGTGGTAACCGCAGCGTGCATCATCTGGCTGCAACGGAAGATTTTGGGATCAGGCAAATACCAAATCATCGCCGGCAAGAGCTTTCGGCCCATGGAGCTGAAGTTGCGCGGTCTGCGCACGCCGCTGTTTCTCTTCTGCCTGCTGTATATCGGCGTAACCATTGTGCTGCCCACGGTAACAATCTTTTTAGTGGGCGGACTGAAAACCTACGGGGTGCCCATCACCTGGGAGAATCTCTCTCTGGAGAACTATAAATACGTGCTTTTTGAGTGGGACCAAACCCAGCAGGCCATCAAAAACAGTATCGGGCTGGGCCTTGCTGCAGCCACCATCACCATGTTCGCGGGGGTGATGATTTCTTACGTCATTGTCAAGATGAAGGTACGCGGCAAGGGCATCCTGGAATTTTTGGGCATGCTGCCTTTTTCCGTTCCCGGTTCGGTTATTGCCCTGGGCGTTATCCTGGCCTGGAGCGGGCGCTTTGGCATCAATCTTTACAACACGATCTGGATTATCCTTATTGCCTACATAGCGCGCTACATGGCCTTTTCGCTCAAGGCCAACTCGGCCGCGCTGGAGCAGGTGCACGACTCGTTGGTAGAGGCGGCCCGCGCCTGCGGCGCCACCATGTGGCAGGCCCTGCGCGACATTGTGTTGCCCCTGGTGCGCCCCGGCATGGTCGCGGCCTTCTTCCTCATCTTTTTGCCCGCCCTGCGCGAACTCACAGTTTCCGTCATGCTTTACGGCACTACCAGCCGCACCATCGGCGTGGCTATTTACACCTTGAATGAAGACGGTGAAACGGTCACTTCAGCCGCCTTGGCAGGCATAGCGCTGATCCTTATCGTGACGGGGCAAACCATTATCAACCACTTTGCCAAAACCAGGCAGGCCTGAGCATGTCCATTACACTGACCGACGTAACCAAATATTTTGGCAAGGTTAAGGCTGTTTCCTCGCTGAATCTGAAAATCGGCGATGGCGAGTGCTTTTCCATGCTGGGGCCATCGGGCTGCGGCAAAACTACGACCCTGCGCATGGTGGCGGGCTTTGAAGATCTGGACGAAGGGGAGATCAGCGTCAACGGCAAGCTGCTTTCGTCCGGTGCGAAAAAATATTACCTGCCGCCGGAAAAACGTGATTTCGGCATGGTTTTTCAGGCCTTTGCCGTCTGGCCGCACATGAGCGTCTACGAAAACGTAGCCTTTCCATTGCGTATCAAAAAAACCAATGCGGCTGAAATCGACAAGCGTACCACCGAGGCGCTGCAGCACACAAATTTGCTGGACGTGGCGCGCAAAAGCCCCGCAGATCTTTCCGGCGGCGGCAAGCAGCGGGTAGCCCTGGCCAGGGCGCTGGCCATCAACCCTTCTGTCATGCTCCTGGACGAGCCCCTTTCCAGCCTCGACCCGCACCTGCGTGAAGAAATGCGCTTTGAAATAAAAGAGCTGCAAAAAATATACGGCTTTTCCATCATGTACGTGACCCACGATCAATCAGAGGCCATGGCCCTTTCAGATCGTATTCTGGTCATGAAAAACGGCGTGGTGCAACAAATAGCCTCGCCGCTCGAAGTGTATACCAACCCAGCCAATCGATTTGTGTTCAGTTTTATTGGGCTTTCCAACTTCACGGACATGACGGTAACCGAAAGTGCTATGGTGCTGGACGGCGTTGCCGCGCCGTTTCCTTCCGGCTGCGTTCCAGACGCGACCATTGTGCGCGCGGGCACGGGTACCATGGCAAGCCGCCCTAATGAAATCGAATTTGTCGATGAGGGCGGCGTGCCCGGCATAGTGGAACGCCGAACTTTTCTTGGCGAACTTATTGACTATCAAGTCAGAGTGGGCAAACAGGAAGTGCGGGTGCAAAAGGGACGGTATGGCAAGGGCCCTCAGACCGGGGAAGCGTGCCGACTGCATTTTCTGAAGCCGTACTGGTTTCCACTGACCGCATCAGAATGATGCGCCGCAACAGCGGCGCTCCAAGCCAGATGGCGGCGTGATTTTTCCCCTGCGACCGCCTCAACACACGGCCGTTCTTGGACTTTGCTATAATAGACGAGATTACAAGGCTTTTTTACACCATGTGCCGGGGGCCCTTACGGCTTGCCCAGGCCAGATGCCGCAGGGTATTTTGTGCAAGGTTTTTCGGGAAAATTTCTTGCCTTTTCCTCCGGCATGGACTATATAACCGTTTCGCGCGGTCATGCCCGCCCAGAGGTGCTTTTTGACGCCGGGCCTCGTTTTTGCCGCCAATTTTTTTTGCATCTGCGGAGGAAAATATGAGCAAGGAATGCGTGTTCTGCGGCAAAAAGCCCCAGGTTGGCAATCTTGTGAGCCACTCCAATATCAAGACCAAGCGTCGCTTCGCCCCCAATCTGCAGCGCGTGCGCCATCAGTTTGCTGACGGCAGCGTGCGTACGCTCACCGTGTGCACCCGTTGCCTGCGCTCCGGCGTAGTGACTAAGCCCCTGGTGCGCAAAGAGAGCTAACCTGGACAATTTTTACGCGAAGCTGTTTTCGCAGGAAGACTCCGACAGGCTTTTCTGTCGGGGTCTTATTTTTTTCTCTGCTCCGCAGTACCGTCACTCAAGCGCCTCAGGCGCCCAATTGCGCTGTATCCCGACTAGAGTATTTAACACTTGAAATGCTCGCTTACGGCAGGCAAAAGCCTGCCTTCTCGCATTTCGTGGCAAGGATTTTCAAGAAAATCCTTGCAGAGCAGTTAGCTCATTTCATTCGCTAACTGCTCTATACGGCCACCCCATCCGTCCAAGGCAAGCCCGGCAGCTATCCCGTGGCTGCAAGCGTCTGCGTAAAGCACAGCAGTGAAGCCGACACAGCTCGGTATATTCCAGACAGCGCCCATTTTTTTAAAGGAAGGGCTGGCTGGGGGGCAGTTGAGCTGCAGCGGGCCCGATGCTACCATGCCGTATGCGCGCTGTTTCTTCTTCCTCCCGCCATCCCTTGCCTGCCGGGCGCTGGCGCGTGCGGCGCAGGCCCGGTTCCGTCCCCCCATTCTGGCGCAAAATTCTGGAAGTGGAGGGCGCGGCAGGCTACGCCCGTGCCCGCGACCGTCTGCTGGTGCTGGAGGCCTGCCGCATTCCGTGCAGGACGGTTTGCTTTGGAGGACAACTGTGCGCCTATGTGCCGCCCTTGCTGGAGCAGCGGGCGCGCCTGGAACTGACGGAATTTGTGCAGGAGCAGAAACCGCGCCCGCCCCGGACGCCCTGGCGGCCTTTCCCCTACAGTTATCTTTCCATTCTGGCCTTGCTGCCGCTGGTGCTCTGGCACGGCTGGCGGGCAGGCTGGTGGCCTGTGCCCGTGTGCTTGCCGCCGCCGGAAACCTGGGCCACCGCCGGGATGCTGGACGCGGTGCGCGTGCGTGTGTTCGGTGAATGGTATCGGGTAGTCACGGCCCTGACCCTGCACGCCGGGCTCACCCACTTGTGCGGCAATGTGGTTTTTGGGGCGTTGTTTCTGATTTTGCTGGCCCGCTGTGTTGGGCCAGGGTCGGCCGTGCTGCTGACCCTGCTGGGAGGGGCGGCGGGCAATGCGCTGACCGTGCCCTTGCGGCCTGGGGCCTTTACCAGTCTGGGCTTTTCCTCCGCCCTGTTTGCCGCCATAGGGGGGCTGGCCGGGGCCATGGCCCGACGGGAACGCCACTGGCGCAAAGCCATGCTGCCCGTGGCTGCTGGAGCGGCCTTGCTGGCCATGCTGGGGACGGAAGGAGAAAATACGGACTATCTAGCCCATGTGGCCGGGCTGGTCTGCGGTCTGGCCCTGGGCCTGCTACCGCTGCGGCGCGTGGGGGTGCGGCCCTCGGCCTTACGCCAGGCAGCGGCCTTTGCCTTGGCCCTGGCTCTGCCGGCAGCGGCCTGGCTGTGGGCTTTTGCCGCGGCGGGGCGGTAGCCCGCCCCGCGCCGGACAATTGTTACAGAATATATTGGCTCAGATCCTGATCGTTGCGCACGTCCTGAAGTTTTTCGGCCACATAGGCCTTGTTGACCACCACCTGCGCACCGGGCATTTCGGGCGCGTCAAAGGAAAGGTCCGCCAGAATTTTTTCCATGATGGTGTACAGCCGCCGTGCGCCGATATTTTCGGTGCGGGCGTTGGTGTCTTCGGCAAAGGCGGCAATTTCTTCCAGGCCATCGTCTGCAAAGCTGAGGCGGATCTGCTCGGTCTGCAGCAAGGCCGCGTATTGCTTGGTCAGGGCATTGTCCGGCTCTTTGAGAATGCGCAAAAATTCTTCCTTGCCCAAAGCCTGCAGTTCCACGCGCAAGGGGAAACGGCCCTGCAATTCAGGAATCATGTCCGAGGGCTTGCTGAAGTGAAAGGCCCCGGCGGCAATGAACAGGATATGATCCGTACGCACCATGCCGTACTTGGTGTTGACGGAGCTGCCCTCTACAATGGGCAGCAAATCGCGCTGCACGCCCTCACGTGAAATGTCCGAAGTATGGTTCTGCGAGGTGCTGGCAATTTTGTCGATCTCGTCGATAAAAATAATGCCGGTCTGCTCCACGCGCTCACGGGCGCGGTCCACCAGGGCTTCCTGGTCCACCAGCTTGCCGGACTCTTCCTGCACCAGCACGTTAAAGGCGTCGCGCACCTTCATTTTGCGCTGGCTGCGCTTGGGTGGAAAAGCCTTGCTGAACATGTCGCGCATCTGGCCGCCCACCTGCTCCATGCCGGGGATGGCAAAGACGTCCACGCCCATGCCTCCCTGCTCGGTCACTTCCAGCTCCACTTCACGCTGGTCCAGAAAACCCAGGCGAAACTGCTGCAAAAGTTTTTCCCGCGTGTCCGCGCGGTCAGTCACGCCGAAAGAACTGGGCAACAGCAGATCCATGAGGCGGGATTCCGCCGCGGCTTCGGCAGCCTTGCGCACGCGGGCGTTTTCCTCCTCGCGCACCAGGTTGATGCCGATTTCCATAAGATCGCGCACCATGGATTCCACATCCCGGCCCACATAGCCCACTTCTGTAAACTTGGTGGCCTCCACCTTGATGAAGGGCGCGCCGGAAAGTTTGGCCAGCCGCCGGGCTATCTCCGTTTTGCCCACGCCCGTAGGGCCCATCATAATGATGTTCTTGGGCGAGACCTCGTCCCGCAGCTCCGGGTCCAGGTGCTGCCGCCGCCAGCGGTTGCGCACGGCCACAGCCACCATACGCTTGGCCTGCTCCTGCCCTATGACAAATTTATCCAGTTCGGCCACAATCTGCCGGGGTGTCAACGTGCTCATCAAACGCTCCTGCTTGGGGTAACTGCATCTGTAGTATAAGCACCTTCCGGCGTCTGGCAAGCGCAGGCCGGACTTGCGGCATCGCTGCCCCCCGCGTATGCTGCAATCAGGCAAGAACCCTTCTTGTCAGGAATAGTTATTGACAATCCCACAAGCCTGCGGCACAGTGCGGACAACCCGAGCAACAAGGAGTTGACCATGAATACCGTCACGTTTAAAGGTACGACCATGCACTTGAGCGGCAACCAGCCCGCCGTGGGGCAGAAAGCGCCGGATTTTACGCTCACCGCCACGGATATGAGCCCAAAAGGTCTGAAGGATTTTGCCGGTAAGGTGCTGGTACTGGTCAGCGTGCCTTCGCTGGACACGCCCGTCTGCGATATGGAGGTGCGCCGTTTCAATAAAGAAGCCGCCGCGCTTTCAGATAAAGTGCGCATTGTGGCCGTGAGTTGCGACCTGCCCTTTGCCCAGGCCCGCTGGTGCGGGGCCGCCGGTGTGAGCGCGGTGCAGACCCTTTCGGACTACAAGGAAGCGAACTTTGGCAAAGCCTACGGCGTGCTTATCAACGAGCTGCACCTTCTGGCGCGCACCATCTTCGTGGTGGCCCCGGACGGCACCCTGGCCTACAGCCAGATCGTGCCCGAAGTAGCCCATGAACCCGACTATGCGGCAGCCTTGGAAGCGGTGAAAAAACTGGCCTAAAGACCCTGCGCGGCTTTTGCAACAAACCGCCGTGGACGCCCTAAGGGCACAGTCCCTCTGGGCCGTCCATGGCGGTCAGGTCTGGAGCAGGCGGACCTGAAGGCCGGTCTGCCAGGGATCTTTCCAAAGAGCGCGGTAACGTGCGCTCCGGCGTGCCGTAAAGAATTCCGCCAACCAGGGGCACAAGGCCGGGGCACGCGGCCCGTCTGCAGATTCGGGCCCGTGGGTCAGGGTCTGCGCCGCCCACGTTCCCGCGTCAGGGGCAAGGCCAGCGCCGTCACCAGCAGTTGCCCCACGGCCAGGGTCACATCCTTGTCCAGCCAGGCCGCCCCCAGCACCAGCCCCGCCCCCCACAGCAGCGGCCCCACCCGACCGAGGCTATACCCCACGACCTGCGCAGCCGCGCCCAACGCCAGCAGCCCCACGGCCAGCCAGATCGGCGCAGCAGCGGGCGGCAGCCAGAGCGTCAGAGGCGCGGACGGTGCGGGCGACAAGCCGGGAGGCGGCGCAAGGCCCGGCACAGCTACTTCCAGATCAGGGCCCGCCAACTTTCCCGCGCCACCTGGCGCGGTGCGGGCAGCCCTTGCGCCGCATAGGCCGCCGTGACGCCGTCGGCCTGAATATCCAACAGGCCGGAAAGCACCAGGCAGCCGCCGGGGGTCAGACGGCGCACCAGGTCCGGGGCCATTTCCGTCAAGGGCCGGGCCAGAATGTTGGCCAGGATCAAATCATAGGTATGGCCTTCGGCGGCCTCCACGCCGCCCAACCCCAGGTCCAGACCGGGCACGGCGTTGCGGGCGCGATTTTCTTCCGCATTTTCCACGGCCAGGGGGTCGATATCCAGCCCCAGCCCCCTCAACCCACTTTTGCAGCAGGCAATGCCCAGCACGCCGGAGCCCGTACCCAGGTCCAGAAAAGTCTGACCGGCTCGCAGACGTCCCGCGTCCAGCAGGCTGCTCAGCACTTCCAGGCAAAGGGCCGTGGTGGCGTGATGCCCGGTGCCGAAGGCGCTTTTGGGCTCAATAATAATGCGTATTTTGTCTGCAAAGGCGGGGTCTTCCGCCAGCCAGGGCGGCAGCACCACAAAACGCCCGCAGACCACCGGGGTAAAAAACTGCCGCCAGGCGGCCAGCCAGTCCTGCGCCTCCAGGCTGTCCACCTGGCAGACGGCCTCCGGCAGCCAGGCCAGGCTGTCCTGCCGCAGTTGCTGCACAAAATCCGGATTGTCGCAGTGCACGCGAAAAACCGTTTCTCCGGTGGGCAGACTCTGCTCTTCCCAGCCGAAGGGCACACGCAGGGTCAAAAAGCCTGTAGCCCGGTCGAAATCCGCCTCCGGAACGGTCAGCTCCCAACGAAAAATCTGTTTCATGACGTCTCCTTACACGCCGGCAGTCTGCCAGATTTTCGCCGCTGGGTCGAGCCCGCGTCAGACCCAGAGGATTGCCTTGCAGGACGAATCCGGGTAAAAGGCAAAATTTCAGCACGCATTATTTTTATAAGGATCGCGCTTCATGACCGCAGATGCACCCCTGGACGCCCTGCTCGCCCGCATCCGACAGGATTTTGATGTGGATTTTGAGCCCCTGGCAGTGGACGACAACACCCTGCACGTGCTCACTATACGCAACATGCCGCAATACATTGACAAACTTTTGCAGCGCAAGGCCGTTCACAATCCGCTCAAGGATCTACCCCTCTGGGCCAAGGTCTGGCCGGGCTCTTTTGTACTGGGTCGCCTGCTGCGCAAATACGCCCCGGAGAGCAAAAGTCTGCTGGAGCTGGGCGCGGGCTGCGGCGTGCTGAGCCTGGTGGCCGCGCGCTACGGCTTTGCGCGCATGGTGGTGAGCGACGTGGTGGAAGACGCCCTGCGCTTTGCCCGCGCCAACGCCCTGCGCAACGGCCTGGGCGAACGTCTTGAAGTGACCAGGGTGGACGTGACCGCGCCGGGGCGCGACCCGCGCTTTGCGGCGGGCTTTGACCTCATGGCGGCCTCGGAACTGCTCTATCTGGAGTCCCTGCACCGCCCCCTGATCAAATTTGTGGACCGCCACCTGGCCCCCGGCGGCAAGGCCCTGTTCTGCACGGACATGGCCCGCGCCCAACCGCACTTTGCCAAGCTGGCGGCCAAAACCTTCACGATCACTGAAGGTCACATCGGCGTCACTGCGCACGACGAAGACGGCCAGGACCAGCGCCGCCTGTACAGCATCCTCATTCTGGAGCGTCCATGAACAGCCTGCCCCGCGTTACCCTGACTTCCTGCCCCAAGGGCTACACCCGCGACCTGGACAAGGCCATGAGCCCGGCCCAGACCATAGCCCGCGTGCGGCAACGCCTGACGGCCTCGCATCTGGATGTGCTCAGCCGCACCCGGCGCGTGGATGTGGGCCGCCTGGGCATTCCTGTTTTTCTCAGCGAATGCGGCGCGGACGCCCGGCGCATCATGCCTACCCGTAAGCAGATGGGCAAGGGATCCTCGCCGGAGCAGGCCGAAGCCTCAGCCCTCATGGAACTGATGGAGCGCTTTGCCTTCTTCCACTTCTGGCAGCAACGCCCGCAGCTGCGCACCGCCACCTGGAGCGAGGCGGAAACGCTGTTCGGCGCGGACCTTTTGCCGGTGGAAGAAATGCTGCGTTCGGTGGACGAAACGAGCCTTGCGCCCGCGGCGGCCCGGCGCGTGCTGGACTGCTGCGCCTGGCAGTTCTACCCGGCCACCCGCCTCGACAACGGCGCCACAGTCTGGCTGCCCCTGGACTGGTTCAAACTGCTGGGCGAGTTCAACGGCACTTCGGCGGGCAACACGCCGGAGGAGTCGCTGTTGCAGGGGCTCTGCGAACTGGTGGAGCGACACGTCTGCTGCCGTGTAGACCGAGAGCGCCCCGCCCTGCCCACCATCGACCCCCAATCCTGCCTGCTGGACCCTGTGCTGGGCGAACTGCTGGCAGATTTCGCGCAACAGGGCGTGCGCCTGCTGCTCAAAGATTTTTCGCTGGGCATGCCCGTGCCCACAGTGGCCGCCCTGGCCTGGGATCCCACCACCTTTCCCCAAAGCTCCGAAATCGTCTTCACGGCGGGTACGGCGGCTTCTCCGGCCAAGGCTGCGGTGCGGGCCGTGACCGAGGTGGCGCAATTGGCTGGCGATTTCTGCACCAATGCCTGCTACGAGGCTTCCGGCCTGCCCAAATTTACCGAGCTTGCCCAGACCCAATGGCTGCAAACAGGCCCCACTGTGGCTCTCGACAGCCTGCCCAGCGTGGAGCATGACGATATTCTGGAGGAACTGCGCGCGGCCTTGGCCGGTCTTGCGCCCACCAAGGTCTACGCGGTGGAAACCACCCACCCCCGCCTGGGCATTCCCGCGCACTACAGCGTGGCCCCCGGCCTGGCCTTTCGCGAGCGGGATCGCAACCAGTGCCTGGGGCTGTTTGTAGGGCGCAAACTGGTGGAAGAGGCGGACGAAGATACGGCGCGGCAGGGGCTGGAAGTGCTGGCATCCTGCTATCCCGACGCGCATTTCCTGCCGTTTTTTGAAGGACAGCTGGCCCTGCGTGCCCAGAACTGGGAGGCGGCTTCGGCCCTTTTCGCCGCGGCCCGCCCCCTGCAGCCCGATGCCGACGCGCGCGCCTTGGCCACTTTTTACCAGGGCTATGCGCAGACCCTGGCCGGGCACTGGCAGGAAGCCATCCCCATTCTGGCCGAGGCTGCGGACCTCTGCCCGGAAATGAAGGAATACGCCAACCTGCTGGGTGTGGCCCGGTTCAAAACCGACGACTACAGCGGCGCGGCACAGGCCTTTGCCGCCGTGCTGCGGGTGGACAAGGGGTCTGCCGTGGACCTGGCCAATCTGGGACTGTGCGAAAAATTCATGGGCAAGACCAAAGAAGCCCGCGAACACCTCTGGGCCGCCCTGGAACTGGACCCTGGCCTGGATTTCGCCCGCAACCACCTGGCGGAACTGGAAGGCGCGCAAGAGTAGCCCGCCCCCGGCGTTCACCACAGGCTGCGAGTGCGCACGCTGCAGCGCGCAGCCATGCCCGGCACAAGTCCGCTGCTGTCGGCAACATCCAGACGGATGCGCACATAGGTCAACGCCGTGTTGTTTTTTACAAATGCGGGCTCTGCTGCGGGCGCAGCCGCGTCGCCCGCCGGCGCTACTTTCTGCGGCAGCAAGTCTGCCACTGTGCCCGCAAGAATCCTGCCGTCCGCCTCCAGGCGCACGTCACAGGGCTGGCCGGGCTTAAGCCGGCGAGCGTCTTCAGGCAAAAAGCCGGCCCGCAGCCACAAGCCGCCGCTGGCCGCCTCCCCTTGCGGCAACAGCAACACCAGGGGTTCGTCCCGCGCGGCTGTCTGGCCGGGGGTTGCCAGCACGCGCAAAACCAGCGCGTCCTGCGGCGCGCGGAGGGTTGCCTCCGCCACAGGGACGGGCATGGGCGCATCACGCCCCGCCGGCTGCCTATAGCGCCCGCGCGAGGTCAGTTCCTTATAGCGCAGAAGTTCGCTGCGCACCCGCCCCAGTTCCTGGTCCAGGGCCGCGCGAATACGGCTGACTTCTTCAAAAGCGGCAGTGGCCCGGTCCATGGCGTCGCGGGTTTCGGCTTCGGACCGCCGGGCTGCGGCATAGACGTTCTGCCCCACCACACGCGCGCCGCCCTGACTGTCCAATCCGCGCAAATGGAGCTGGGCGCGCACGTGGGCAGCCACGCTTTCCTGCCGCTGTCGCTGTCGCATATCCTCTTCATGCCGCGCCTGGGCCAGACGGCGCACCATATCCTTTTCCGCCGCTTCGGCGTCCCGCAGGCGTGCGGCGGTTTCTTCCCTGCCGGGCGGACCGGCCATGCGCCGCAGATCGTCGGCCTCGCGCGCCGCCTGACCCAGGCGTCGGTTGTAGTCCGCAGCGTCCAAACGCGCCAGCAGCGCGCCCTGGCGCACTTCCTGCCCCGGCCTTACGCTCACCTCCAACACCCGGGCGCTGTAGGACGGGGCCACGCTGAGCACCATACCGTCCAGCTCGGCGCGGGCGCTTTCCACCCGCCCCGAATCCACCCACCACCAGACCGTGCCGACCGCTAACAAGAGCACCAGCCACAAGGGCAGCAGGCGCAGCCAGAGGGGCGGCCGGGAACGCACGGCAAGGGGCATGGACAGAGGGACAGATTCTTGCATAACGGCTCCTGCAGGGCGGCAAAGGCTCTACGCGCCCCTGTGCAAAGCCTATGCAGGGACCGTACCAGAACCCTTTACAAGGCTGGCCGGGACGCATACAACCACGCGGTACGGCCCGAACGCGGCCGCCTGTCAAATATCCGCCGGAGGCTTGTGGATGTCAAAGACAATACTGCGACTGTGCGCTCTGCTCTGTCTGGGCGCGCTGGCGGGCTGCGGCAGCACCCGCCCCGTGACGGTGGTGCAGAAGGACCAGTTCATCCGCATGGCCCATGAAATGCCCAAGGAGCTGCAGGCCCGCAACCTGCTGGACAAGGACGGCTCCTATGTGGCGCCCTTTTCTTTTGCCGGGTTCAGCGACTACGGCGAGATCCTGTTCCGCCGGCTTTCACCTTCCTTCCTGAAAGCGGATACTGCCCACGACGTCTACCTGGGGGCCACCTTTGCGGCCACCCTGCAGCCGGACAGCCGGGTCAAGCGCTGGTCCGACGGCTTTGCCATTAACCACGCCACCCAGAAGGTAACGGTAAACATGGTGGCCATTGCAGACTGGAACAACGACGGCGAAGACGAGTGGATCGTTTCCTGCCTGGTGGAGCCCAAATGGGGCGGACGCACGCGCACCTATTATGTGCTGGTGCCGCCCCCCCGCTCGGACAAAGAAACCCTCAAAGGCACCCTGGCGGCCATTTACGAATGCTTCGGCCTGGCCTGCAACCTTTATGTGCGCGACAGCCGCGTCATTGAGCGCGACGCCGCCGACCCGCTGGTCCCGCCCACCGTCGTGCAGGACGTGGTGCCCGGCCTGCAGCCCGTGACGGAACCCCCCAAGGCCGGCGGCACAGACAAGGGCGGCCTGGAAGAACGCAACCTGTAAGCCCCTTTGGCACGGCTGTGGCCTTTGGCGGCAATAAAAACGCCCGCTTTCCCGGCGGGCGTTTTTATTGCGGAATGCAGACCGCCCCAGCAAAGCGGCGCAGCAAAGTAAGGATATGACAACCGGCGCAACCTGCCGCCATGCGGCCACAGCCGTGCCGGGGCGGATCCCTATACGCCGGGCCGCAACAACGGCGGGCGTACATAACCGCCGGGCAGGCCGCGCGGGCTGAGCACGATTTGCCAGACCTGCAGGTCGCGGGCGCGAAAGGCCCCGGCGCAGCTCAACAGGTAGTACTGGAACATGCGGGCCACTTTTTCAGAACAATGGAAGGCCCCGGCCGCGCGTCCGGCCGTGAAGTTGCGGGCCCAGGCCATGAGCGTTCTGTCATAGTTGGCCCCCAGGTTGTGCCAGTCCTCCATGATGAAGCGGCCGGTGACGGCCGTGCCGATGCGGTCGATGCTGGGCAGAATGCCGTTGGTAAAGATGTACTTGCTGATCCAGGGGTCCACCGAGCGCATGGTTTTGTTGGCGCCTATGGTATGCAGCAAAAACAGCCCGTCGGACGCGAGCAGACGGCGTACCGTATGCATGAACACGGCGTAATTTTTGTAGCCCACATGCTCGAACATGCCCACGGAAACTACCCTGTCGTAGGTTCCGGTGAGGGAACGATAGTCTTCCAGCAGCCATTCCACGTCCAGGCCCTGGCTGTTGGCGCGGGCGTACTCCACCTGCGCCTTGGAAACGGTAACCCCCGTGACGCGCACGCCGTATTCCCGCGCCATATAACGGCCCAGGCCGCCCCAGCCGCAGCCTATGTCCAGCACGTGCATACCGGCCTTGAGGTCCAGCTTGCGGCAGATGAGGTCCATCTTGTTGCGTTGGGCTTCCTCCAGGTTGGACGCGCCCTCCCACAGGGCGCAGCTATATTGCATGGCCGGGTCCAGCATGGCCGTGAACATGTCGTTGCCGAAATCATAATGTTGCACGGCCACCATACGCGCCCGGCCCACCCGCTGCAGGTTGCAGAGCGTATAGGCCAGGATGCCCAGCAGCACGGGCGGGCTGAACCGGAAGCGGCGCTCCAGCCCACCGCTGAGAATGCGGTAAAAAAAGGCGTCCAGGGCCTCGCAGTCCCACCAGCCTTCCATATAGGCCTCTCCCAGGCCCAGGTTGGCGTCGCGCAGCACTCTGGCATAAAGTCTGGGGTTGTGCACCTTGATGTCCCAGGGGCGGGAGCCGTTGATGGTCACGTCCACTGAGGCAAGCATCTTTCCAATAAAAGATTCGAGCATGGCTGTTCCCTCGCGTGGCAATACGGATGCAGGGCCGGTGGCGGCCCCTTTTTTGCACCTACATCCAACGTGAAGAAATGACAACCAGACCAAAGAGCGGGGCTACCGACCGGCAGGGGCCTCCCCGGCTTCCGGCCCGGCCCCTGCAGCCGTGCTCAAGGCCGCCTGCAGCATCTTGGGCGGCAGTTTCGCCAGGGCTTCCACCACGCGCTGGTCAAAACCCGCGTCCGTACGCAATCGCCCAATGGCTTCCTCCGGGCTCATGCCCGCACGGTACGCACGGGAGCTCGTCATGGCGCAAAAAGCGTTGACCACAGCCAGAATGCGGCCGTTGGCGTCGATGGCGTCGCCCTTGAGACCGCGCGGATGCCCACTGCCGTCCATGCGTTCGCCTATGGCATACACGGCTTCGGGCACGGGCAGGCCAAAGCGCAGATCGCGCAGGATATGGTAGGCAAATTCCGGGGCGCGCATGACCTGCTGCTGCTCTTCCGGCGTCAGCCTGCCCGTCTTGGTCAGCAAATGGCGCGGCACAAACAGCCGCCCCACCTGCGATACGCGGGAGGCCAGACGCAGCGTCTCGCTGTCACGCTCCGCAAGGTCCATCTGGGGGGCCAGCACTTGCACGAGCTGTTCCATCTTCTGCGAATGGCCGACCAGGTTGGGGTCCACACTTTCCACGGCGCGCACCAGGGCAGCCATACTGCTGGCCTGACGGGCCCGCTCGGCCTCGGCCTGGCGGCGGAACTCCGTAATATCCTGAAAAATACCCACCCAGGCGCCTCTGTCCTGGGCATCGTCGTCCTGTTCAGCAAAGGGGAACAGGGTCACCCGGTACAGACGGGCCACCTCGCCGTCACCCAAGGTGATCTCCAGGCTGTCCGCAACGCCTCCTTCTGGCGTTCTGTCCAGCAGCGCCGTGGACGCAGGCCCGGGCAACGCACGGCGCAGGTCTTCACCCGCCAGGCTTTCTTCCTCCCGACCCAGCATGCGGGCAAAAGCTGGATTGCACATCTGCACCCGGTTTTCACCATCCACCAGCAGAAGCCCCACCTGCAAGGAGGCATTAACGCTGTCCAGCAGGGCCTTCTGCCGCCGGATAACTACATACAGCCGCTGAAAATGCTGCGCGTTGGCCCGGTGCGCGCGGCTGACCAGGGTGGCCCACACAAAGGCCAGCAGCAAAGCCGCGCCAAGACTGCCCAGGAAGCCCAGGCCGTAGATCTGCTTTTTTTGCTGCAGCAGCAGACTGTCCACAGCCGGGGCCGGGGCTTCCACCACAATGCGCCAGTCCTGAGCAGACAGCAGGCTGTCCACAGCGTAGACCATCCCCCCCAGCACGCCGGGTCGCCGCTGCAGCGCGGCTGAAACCGGCGCCACAGGTTCCCGCACCGGGGTAAGGCGCAGCCGGCCTTCTTCCACAAACAGGGCTTCCACACCCGCCGCGCAGCGCTGCAGCAGGCGGGGTGCAAACAGACGCTGTTGCTCCGGGCTCACGGCCAAAAAGGCCGTCAGGGCCTTGTCCATGGGCACGCTGACCAACAGGGCGGCTACTGAACGATTTTCACCGCCGCGTCCCAGCACTTCATACATGGGGACAGCCACATCCATAACCAGGCCATCGCCCAAAACCCGCACGGGGCCGTGGCGCAGCGCCCGGTGCTCCATGGCGTTGCGGGCCAGGGCCAGCTGGGCCGCGCCCAGTTCCGGCGCGTCCCTGGGCGCGACCAGATCCTGTCCGTGCAGCCCCACAATGCGTGCCGCCGCCCACTGCCGCCCACGGGCCGTATCCTGCAGCAAATCGCTCAGATATTCTTTCTGATCCGCCAGGCTGGCCAGAGCCGCATCGTCGTTTTCGGCAGCGTCGGGCGCGTCAAGCGCGGCCACGGCCTCCGGCGGCAGCGCCGCCACATCCACGGCGAACAGCCGGAACATTTCCGCCGTGCTCACAAAGCGCAGCTGATCTTGCAGGGCGGCATCCCAGGCGCGCACGGATTCCTTGGCCTTGTCTGCCCAGGCCTGCTGCATGTCGCGCTGACTCGCCAGAATTTCCTGCGTCATGTTGCGCAGCTGCAGGGTGCAAAGCACATAGGCCAGCGAGGCCGTTACGGCCAGCAGCAGCAAGCCCGCCCACGCCGCCATCACTTTTTTTATCCGATAGCGGTTGGCGGCCATTCCCTTTGCGGCAAGTTCTGTCTTCATACTGTACAACCCATTCTCAACCTGTGGAACGCCCAAGTGGACGCCCCCAAGGGTTACGGAACCCGGCTCACCTGCAGGTGGGCCCAGCGCCCCTGCTCATTGACGGAATACTGTGGCCGGTACTGCCGCAGCCGGTCATGGGGCAGGATGGCATTACTGAGATTATCCAGAATATAGGCCGTACCGTCCATATACACGGCCAGCACCGCATGCCCCAGATTGCGCACGGTGTCGCGCACCACCACGATGCGCATGGTTTTGGGCGAAAGGCCCAGTTCCTTGAGCGTAAAATATTTTATGATGGCGTAGTCTTCACAGTCGCCGGAGCGGCGCAAAAATTCCTGAGGAATGGCCCAGTAATCCTCTCTGCCCCAGACGTCCCTGTCCTCTCTGTATGGCCAGGCATTCCAGAATGCGTTGACATAACGCAGCAGCGATACGCCCTTTTTCCCGGCAGCACCGGCGCGAAACTGCGCCCAGGTGACGCCTTTTTTCAGCACTTGGCCAGGGGTAAAAATACCATGTTGCGCATTGCGCTTAAGCAGCTCAAGCCAGCCCGGCAGAGAAGAAAGAGGCCGCCTGAACTCCACCGTGCCAAACAGGCGCAACGTCGTATGCGGCGGAGCGGATGGCTTTGCAGGGGCCGCTGGCGACGATTCCTGATCAACGGCGGGCAGGGAGGCCACGGCATCCGCACGGCTCTGGGGAGGTCCGGCGGACTGGGGGCGGACAGCGGCGGGATTGTCCGGGGCCGCCTGGTCCACACGGGTCTGGCCTGCGGCAGCCCGGTTTGCGGCAGCCTGGCCGGAACTTTGGGCCGCGTCCGCAGGGCGGGGGGCGGCAATCTGTGCGGGCTGCGTTACAAAAGCGCGCGCTGCATCGGGCGCAGGGGGGGCGGCCTTTGCGTCAGCCCCGTCAGATTCCGGCGTTGCGGGCAGCGCAGGGGTTGCTTCGGACAGCGCGTCCCGCCTCGCCTTCCCTGTGGCCGCAACTGTCGCCGCAGACGGGTTTTCCCACGCCGCAAGAACGCCCCGGCTCCACTGCGGCGCAAGGCCCGTTCCCCAGAACAGGAGGCAGATCAGAAAAAAAATTCCGGCCAGGAGCGCGACGACTCCGGGCCGGGAACAACTGCGCTTCATAGGTGGTCCACAGACAGGATTGCTTGGGCGTCCGCACCACTCTGCCATTGCCCGGAGCGGAAGGCAACGGCCGCACGGCCGCCTATGGCCTCTACCCTGCCGCCCCCAGAAACAGCGGCGGCTGCGGAAAATTTCCGCAGCCGCCGACACCGGGCAACGGTTCCGGATGCTAGAGCAGTTAGCGAATGAAATGAGTTAACTGCTCTGCAAGGATTTTCTTGAAAATCCTTGCCACGAAATGCGAGAAGGCAGGCTTTTGCCTGCCGTAAGCGAGCATTTCAAGTGTTAACTGCTCTAAAAGGCGGGCATAATGCCCTTGGGCACCAGCACCTTTTCGATATACGCCTTCACTTCCGGAGACTGCACGGCCTTGACCAGGGCCTTGGCCTTGGGGCTGTCCTTGTCTGCGGCGCGCACCACAATGATGTTGGCGTAAGGGGATTCGCTGCCCTCCATGGCCAGAGCGTCCCGAGCCGGGATGAGGCCTGCCTCGCCCGCAAAATTGGTGTTGATGACGGCGGCGGTCACATCCTCCAGAGTGCGGGGCAGCTGGGCGGCGTCCAGCTCGTGAATTTTGAGACTGAGCGGATTTTTGGTGATGTCGGCCACGGTCACCAGCGCGCCGGGCTTGATGCCGATAAGGCCCTTGGTTTCCAGCAGGCGCAGGGCGCGGGCTTCATTGGTAGGGTCGTTGGGCACGGAAATGATGTCGCCCTTTTTGATCTGGTCCAGCTTTTTGATTTTTTTGGAATAGATGCCCAGAGGCTCAATATGCACCTTGGCAATGGATACAAGACCCAGGTTCTTTTCCTTGTTCATATTGTCCAGGTAGGGCTGATGCTGAAAAAAGTTGGCGAACAGCTGCTTGCCGGCCAGGGCCATATTGGGCTGCACGTAGTCGGTAAAGTCCTTGAGCACCAGGTTGTAGCCTTCTTTGGCCAGCAGGGGCTTGGCCACCAGCATAATGTCCTTGTGGGGAAAAGGCGTGACGCCCACCACAATGTCTTCGGCAGCCAGGGCGGGGGCGGCCATCAGCAGCAGCAGAACCAGTGACGAGAGCAGACGTTTCATACAGACTCCTTTACGCAAAAAGGTGAAGGCCGCGCCTCAGCGCAGCAGTTTGTAAAGCAGATTGCAGAGGCCCTGAATGACCAGCACCAGGATGCAGAGGATCACCACAGAATAAACCATGATGTCCACCTGAAAGCGGTTGTAGCCGTATTTGACGGCCAGATCGCCCAGACCGCCGCCGCCCACGGTGCCCGCCATAGCCGAATAGCCCAGCAAGGTGATGGCAATGACCGCCACGTTGAGCACAATGGAGGGCAAGGCTTCCGGCAGCAGCACACGAAAAATGATCTGCCCGTTGCTGGCCCCGAAGGACCGCGCGGCCTCAATGACGCCCTTGTCCACCTCCAGAAAACAGCCTTCAATGAGGCGGGCCACAAAGGGCGCGGCCGCCACGGTGAGGGGCACAATGGCCGCGGCGCTGCCGATGGAGGTGCCCACCACCAGCCGCGTAACGGGGATAATGGCAATGAGCAGAATGATGAAGGGGAAGGAACGCAGCAGATTGACCACAAAATCCACCACCTGGTAAACCGGGCGACAGGGGCGCAGGCTCATGAGGGGATTGGTCACGATCATGAGGATGGCCAGTAAAAAGCCCGATGCCAGAGAAAAGACCGTGGAGAGCAGCACCATCTGCAGCGTCTCCCAGGTGGCGGTGACGATTTCCGGCCACTTGTCCAGCAGGCGCTCCCACAGGGGCCAGAAGATCTGCGCCGCCGCGCCCATGTCAGTCAGCTGCCCGGTCATGCGCCGCCTCCTTCTCTGCCTGCGGATACTCCAGAATCTCCCAGTACAGCCGGTGGTCCTTCAGGTAGCGCAGCACAGTGTCCCTGCTCTGGTCCGGCACGTTGATGATAAGAAAGCCGAACACGTCGTCCAGGTAGCGCTCCAGCTTGCCGCCCACAATGGAAAAGTCCAGGTCCAGGCTGCGGGCCATGTGGGTGATGACCGCCTGCTGCGAGATCTCCCGCGGGAACATGAGCCGGATGTTGGTGCCGCCGGGGATGAGGGTGTATTCATTGTCGGCAAAAGCCTGCATATCCTTGCCGGGCGCGAGAAAGAGCTCCTCTGTCCGGCCCAGGCCCACGGTGCGGCCGTTGTCCAGCAAAAGCAGGCTGTGGCAAAGGCGCTTGACCACCTCCATCTGGTGCGTGACCATGATGATGGTCAGGTGCAGACGCTTGTTGATGTCCTCCAGCAGGTCCAGAATGGAGGCCGTGGTCTTGGGGTCCAAGGCCGAGGTGGCCTCGTCGCAAAGCAACACCTGCGGATTCAGGGCCAGGGCGCGGGCAATGCCCACGCGCTGCTTCTGCCCGCCGCTCAGACTCTGCACCCTTTGCCCGGCTCTGTCCGCCAGGCCCACCAGTTCCAGCAGCTCCATAACCCGCTTACGCGGGTTGCCCTTGTGCCAGATGGCCAGCGGAAAGGCCACGTTGTCAAAGACATTTTTACGGGCCATGAGATTAAAATTCTGAAAAATCATGCCCATCTTGCTCTGCAGCTCACGCAGGCGGCGGCCTTCCAGACCGGCCACCTCCACGCCCATGACCTTCACGCTGCCCTTCTGGTACGGCTCCAGACCGTTGAGGCAGCGCAGCAAGGTAGACTTGCCCGCGCCGGAATGCCCCACGATGCCGAAGATTTCGCCCTCGTGCACGCACATGTCAATATTGTGCAAGACCTCGTGCGCGCCGTAGCTCTTACAAAGACCGCTGACCTCTATCATCCGTCCTCTGCCTGCTGAACCGCCTCAAAATACTACCCTTGCCGCACGGCACGCCCGCCCCGGAAGCCATCTGGCGAAAGCCCTGGGCGCGACGCCTTCGCAGAGGGTCGCGCCCGCCCTGCCGCTACTTGCCGAACAAAATCTCCTGATAATTGGGCAGGGGCCACAAATCGTCGGCCACACGGGTTTCCAGATGGTCCGCATAGCGGCGTACCTCCTGCATTTGCGGCAACACGTCGTTGCAGTAGCGGCGCGCCGCATCCATGCCCATGCCCAGGGCCTCCACTTCCGCCAGTACCGCCTCCAGTTGCCCGCAGGCGTCCTGCAGACCGCGCAGGTATTCCGTCACCTCATCCAGGGTGCGGGTGCGGGCTTCCTTGCCCACAGCCTGCATCTGCGCCGCCGTGGCGGCCAGTTCGCCCTGATAGCGCATGCCCGCCGGGAAGATGACCGTACGAGCCATGCGGATGACCAGATTGGCCTCAGTGCGCACGCTCTTGCAGTACTGCTCCAGATAAATTTCCTGTCGGGCCTTGAGTTCCGCGCGGTTGAGCACGCCATGGGTTTCGTAAAGCGCAATAACTTCAGGCAGGGTCAGTTCGGGCAAAGCCTCGGGCGTATTGCGCAGGTTGGGCAGACCACGACGCACGGCTTCCTTGTGCCAGACCTCGGAATAGCCGTCGCCGTTGAAAATAACGGCGCTGTGCTCGTCCATGACATGGCCGATGAAGGATTCCAGGGCGGCGTTAAAGGGCATGCCCTCGCCCAGTTTGCGTTCCAGCCAGTCGGCGGCAAAGCCCAGCGAATCGGCCATCATGGTGTTCAGCGCCGTAATGGAACCTGCAGCGGACTGGCTGGAGCCCAGGGCCCGGAACTCAAAGCGGTTACCCGTAAAGGCCACGGGGCTGGTGCGATTGCGGTCGCCGGGGTCGGCGGGCAGGGCGGGCAGGGTGTCCACACCCAGGTTAAGGGCCCGGCGCTTTTTGCCGTTGGCGGCGTCCTCCACCCTGCCGGCGCGGAAGGCTTCAAAAACTTCCGTAAGCTGGTCGCCCAAAAAGATGGACATGATGGCCGGGGGCGCTTCATTGGCGCCCAGACGGTGGTCGTTGCCGGCGCTGGCCACAGTGGTGCGCAGCAGGCCGCCGAACTTGTGCACGGCGCGGATCATGGCCGCACAAAAAACCAGAAACTTGGCGTTGGCGTGCGGGGTCTCGCCGGGGTCGAACAGGGAACCCAGCTCCGCGTTGCCGATGGAATAGTTGACGTGCTTGCCCGAACCGTTGACGCAGGCAAAGGGTTTTTCGTGCAGCAGGCACTTGAGACCGTAGCGCTTGGCCACGTTGCGCAGCATGGACATGATGATGTGGTTGTGGTCCACGGCCAGGTTGCTCACCTCATAGAGGGGCGCGATTTCGTACTGGCTGGGGGCCACCTCATTATGGCGGGTGCGCACGGGCACGCCCAGTTTGTAGAGCTCCCGCTCCACTTCCATCATGTAGGAAAGCACCCGCTGGGGGATGACCCCAAAATACTGGTCGCTGAATTCCTGCCCCTTGGCCGGGCGCGCGCCAAACAGCGACCGCCCGGCGATCTGGATGTCGGGCCGGGCAAAGTTGAAATTGTGGTCGATGCAGAAATATTCCTGCTCCAGCCCGGCGTAAGAGATGACGGGGTGCTCAGTTTCCTCGTCAAAGAGGCGCAGCACCCGTTTGGCCTGGCGGTTGAGGGCCTGAGCCGAGCGCAAAAGCGGCGTTTTTTTGTCCAGGGCCACGCCCGTCCAGGAAAGGAACATGGTGGGAATGCACAAAAAAGTGCCGTTGGGGTTTTCCATGATATAAGCGGGGCTGGTCACGTCCCAGGCCGTGTAGCCGCGCGCTTCAAAGGTGGAGCGCAGGCCGCCGGAAGGAAAGGAGGAGGCGTCCGGCTCGCCCCGGATGAGCATGGATCCGGAAAATTCGGCAATGACGCCGCCGTTGCCGTCGGGCATGAGGAAGCTGTCGTGCTTTTCCGCCGTCTGTCCTGTAAGGGGATAAAAAATATGGGTAAAGTGGGTAGCGCCTTTTTCGATGGCCCAGTCCTTCATGACTGCAGCCACGGTATCGGCAATGGCAGGGTCCATGCGCTCACCGTATTCTACGGTCTTATGCAGAGCCTTGTACACGCTCTTGGGCAGGCGCTCGCGCATGACGCGGTCGTTGAACACGTTGCAGCCAAAAATATCCGTGGGTTTGGTATCCGCAAAGTTGAGGGGGGCCGCTTCCGGACGATAGCCGGTAATGGCCTGGATGGCGTCGTATCTGGCGGTATTGCTGCTCATGAAAAACCTCTTGCTGGAAGAGAGGGGGTTCGGACAAAGGTTCGTGCACAGGGCTTCCGCGCCGCGCGGCTGTCGCAAAAAACGGCGCTGCGACAACCGCGTCGGAACGGTGGTTATGCTGTCAGAACGGCAAAGCTCCCCGGCCGCAAAACAGACGCGGCGGGCTGCCGTCAACGCGGCTTTTCAGGACAATTCCACTGTAAAAATGCCCCGGCAACTGCGCAGGCAGGCATCCCCTATGGGGCGTAAACGCAATGTATTTACACCGATAAGCACCGGAGTGAGCCTCACAACATTTTGAGAATGCACCTTCTCAAAATACGCGCTAGCCGACGCTGACGATTTCTATTTCAAAGGTCAGGCTTTTGCCCGCCAAGGGGTGATTGGCGTCCAGGGTGATTTCTTCCGGGCCCACTTCGGTGATGGTCACGTCCATCTGTCCCTGCTCGTTGGAAAGCTGCAGGGGCACGCCCACATTGAGGGGAATATGGTCCGGCACCTGGGCGCGGGGCACGGTGAAGATCAGCTCCGGGTCCGCCTCGCCGTAGGCTTCTTCGGGGGCGATGGTCACGCTGACTACGTCGCCGGCCTCGTGCCCTTCCACGGCGCTCTCGAAACCGGGGATGAGCATGCCCTGGCCCTGCACGAATTCCAGAGGATCACGCTCCCGCGAGGAATCGAATACCGTGCCGTCGTCAAGGGTGCCCGTGTAGTGCGCGCGCACCGTGTCGCCTTTTTTGATGCCCATAACTACTCCATTGTCTGGGGTGGGCCCGCCGCAACCGATCAGCGTTGCCGGCTGCGCAACGCGCCCTTGATGAAGATAGCAGAAAAACACGCCGCAGGCCTTCTGTCAATGCGGGCAGACCTGCGGCGGCTGCGGCGGCCCCGCGCCCCGCCAGCGGGCTTGTGCGCCCGCTCAAGTATCTTGACAGCGCGGCACAGAGAACCAATAATGATTATTTGCCTGTTCCAATCACACCGACCAGGGCCCGAACCGGACCAACCCTGCGTTTTCGGCACTGCATGAGGTACGTATGTCGCATATCCGATCCAGCTATACCGACGCCTGCTCTTTTTACGGCCGCCACACCCCCCGCGAACTGGCCGAAACTTACGGCACCCCCCTCTATGTCTACAACGAAAACATCCTGCGCCAACGCTGCCGCGAGCTCAAGGGGCTTTCCGCCCATCCCGGCTTTGGCGTGAACTATTCCGTCAAAGCCAACGCCAACCCGGCCCTGCTCAAGGTGGCGCGCCAGGAAGGCCTGGTGGTGGACGCCATGAGCCCCGGCGAACTCCATATGGACGAACTGGCGGGCTTTACCCCCAAAGAAATCCTGTATATTTCCAACAACAACTCCGCTGCGGAGCTACAGAACGCCATGGTCAAGGGCCTGCTCGTCAGCGTGGATTCCCTCTCTCAACTGGACCTGCTGGGCAGCCTCAACCCCGGCGGCAAGGTCATGGTGCGCTTTAACCCCGGCATCGGCGCGGGGCACCACGCCAAGGTCATCACGGCGGGCAAGGCCACCAAGTTCGGCGTCACCCCGGACAAGCTGGACGATGTACTGGCCCTGCTCAAGCGCCACAATCTGACGCTGGCAGGCATCAACCAGCATATCGGTTCGCTGTTCATGGAGCCGGACGGCTACCTGAACGCCGCCACGGTACTTCTGCACCTGGCCGAACGCCTGCCCGCGGCGACCCTCGCCACGCTGGAGGTCATTGACTTCGGCGGCGGCTTCGGCATCCCTTACCACAAATACGACAACGAAACCCGGCTGGACATGGCCGACCTGGGCGCGCGGCTGCACGCCCTCATCAGCGACTGGGCCGCCCAGACCGGCTACCAGGGGCGTTTTCTTGTGGAGCCCGGCCGCTATGTGGCCGCCGAATGCGGCGTGTTGCTGGGCCGCGTGCACGCCGTGAAAAACAACGGCGACAGGCGCTATGTGGGCACGGACCTGGGCTTTAACGTGCTGGTGCGCCCAGCCATGTACGATTCCTTCCACGACTTTGAAATCTACGAAGCCCCAGGCGCGTGCGCACGCGACGCCCTGCCGCAGACCATTGTGGGCAACATCTGCGAAAGCGGCGACATCCTGGCCAAGGACCGCACCCTACCCGCCCTGCATGAGGGCGACGTCCTGGGCGTGCTGGACGCCGGGGCCTACGGCTTTACCATGGGCTCCAACTACAACATGCGCCGCCGTCCGGCGGAAGTGCTCATCCAGAGCGACGGCACGGCACGGCTCATCCGCCGGCGTGAAAACCTTGAAGACCTGGCGCGCTGCCTCCTGGATTAGTGTGACCTCCCTTCGCGGCGCCCCCCCGCCGCAAACCAGCCCCGCGCCGGACCTGAGCACCGCCCCCCGCGCCGTCTGGCGGCTTACCTGGCCGCAGATGCTCATGATGTACCTTATGTTCTTCATGGGCTTTGTGGCCGTATGGGTGGCCGGGCAGCTCAGCGCACAGGTGCAGGCCGCGCTGGGCATGGTCAACCAGTGCGGCATTCTGCTTATGGTGGTGGCCATGGCCGTCTCCAGCGGGGCAACGGCCGCGGTAAGCCAGTCTCTGGGCGCGCTGCGCGTGTCCCGCGCCCGGCGCTATGTTGTCACCACCGTGGCGGGCAGCCTGGGCCTGGGCCTGATTATTGCACTGGTCGGCTGGCTCTACGGCGACCCGCTGCTGCGCCTTTTGCAAGTGCCGGAAAGCATCTTTCCCCTCACCAGCGACATGTGGCGGGTAAGCATGCTGGGGCTGCCCGCCCAGTACGTCTACGCCTCCACGGGCGTCATGTTCCGGGCCACGCGCCAGGTGCTGCCGCCCCTCTGGGTGGCCGTGGGCGTGTGCGCCCTCAATCTGCTGGGCTGCCTGGGTCTGGGCCTGGGCTGGTTCGGCCTGCCCAAGCTGGGCTATATGGGGCTGATCTGGACGGGCGTGGCCGTGCAGTATCTGGGCGCGCTGTGCAACTGTCTGCTGCTGGCCCGCTACGGCTACCTGCGACGCGACGCCCTGCCCCCCTTCCGCTGGCTCAAGGCCGCCCTGCCCTACCTGCTCAAGGTGGCCCTGCCTGCAGGGGCCGCGCAGATCGTCTGGCAATCCGGCTACATGACCTTATTCGTATTGGTGGCCTCCCTGCCTGCGGACAGCGTCAACGCTCTGGCCGGGCTCACCGCCGGTCTGCGTGTGGAGGCCCTGCTCTTTTTGCCCGGCATGGCCTGCAATATGAGCGTGGCCGTGCTGGTGGGCAACAGCCTGGGCGCGGGCAGGCCGGAAGAGGCCAAACGCGTGGGCCTGTTCATGGTGCTGGTGGCCGCCGCAGCCATGAGCGGTATGGCCGCCCTGCTCTGGCCCTTCCGCGCCGAGGTCGCCGCCCTGCTTTCGCAGGAAGCGGGCACCCGTGCGCAGATCGTCAGTTACCTGACCTACAACCTGCTTTCCACGCCCTTTTCCATTGCCAGCACGGTCATGGGGGGCATAATGGTGGGCGCCGGGGCCACCAGGTACAACCTGCTTATCTTCGGCGGCACCTTCTGGTTGGTGCGCCTGCCGTTGGGCTGGCTGCTGGGGCATGTGCTCTGGGGCACGGCTTCGGGTGTGTTCGCAGCCATGCTCTGCTCCCAGGTTCTGCAGACCGCCATCATGTTCTATGTAGTGCGCTACCGCGACTGGACGCGCTTTGCCATGCGCTGCCGGCACCAGCGCGCCGTCTGATCACACAGCATATACCACGCCCCGGCAGGTGCACCGCCGGGCCGTGCAAGGAGATATACCCGTGAGCAAAGACTTTACCCCCGTTACCCTGGAAGACCGCGAGCGCTATTACGAACTCTGGCAGCGCACCCCCTGCCGTTCCCTGGACTATACCCTGGCCAACCTCTGGGGTTGGCAGGCCTATTACGGCCTGGAGTGGTGCTTTGCGGACAACCTTTGCTGGATACGGCAAACCCGCCCCAATCTGGTCTGCTGGGCCCCGGTGGGCGACTGGAACGCCGTGGCCTGGAAGGATCTGCTGCCCTGTGGCTTTGACGTGGCCGAGCACAGTGTGACCCGCGTGCCTGAAACCCTGCTCCATATCTGGCAAAGGGCCCTGCCGGGCCAGGTGGAAGGCCGGGAAGATCGCGGCCAGTGGGAATACCTCTACAACCAGACCGACCTGGCCGAGCTGCCCGGCAACCGTTTTCACAAAAAGCGCAACCACTACAACGGCTACATCAAGGCCTATGGCCAGCCGGACTACCGCCCCCTGAGCGACGCCATGGTGGAGGATGTGCTRGGCCTGCAGGACGACTGGTGCCAATGGCACGAATGTGAGGGTTCGCCTTCGCTGCAGGCGGAAAATGAGGCCATCAACCGCGTGCTCTCGCACTGGAACTGCTTTCGCGGCCTGACGGGCGGCTCCCTCTATGTGGAGGGCCGCATGGTGGCCTTCAGCGTGGGCGAAAACCTGGACGACGTAAGCCTGGGCGTGCACTACGAGAAAGGTCTCAACGGCTTCAAGGGCGTCTATCAGACCATGAACTGTGAGTTCTCCCGCCGCGCCGGGGCCGGCTTCACCTATATCAACCGTGCTCAGGACCTGGACGAAGAAGGCCTGCGGCAGGCCAAGATGACCTATCTGCCTGCGGACTTTCTGCGTAAACATCAGGTTGTCATCCGGCAAAAATAGCGCAACTCCACCGTGGAATTGCGCTGCTGCCCGCGCAGACAAACGCCCGCCATAAAGGCGCTGACGTCGGCTATGCGCGTTGGCAAGCGCCGGAACGGGCGTCGCACGGCCTTTGAGAAGGCGCATTATCAAAGGTAACATACCCCAAAGGCGCGAAAAACGCCTTGCGGAGGGACCATGCTTGTGCTTGCCAAAACCCTGCTGCTCTTTGTGCTGACGGCCCTGGCCGAAATCACGGGCTGCTTTCTGCCCTACGTCTGGCTGCGCAAAGGGGGGTCTCCCTGGCTTCTGCTGCCCGCCGCCGCCAGCCTGGCCGTGTTTGCCTGGCTCCTGACCCTGCATCCCGCGGCCAGCGGCCGGGTCTATGCGGCCTATGGCTGCGTGTACGTGGTCACGGCCCTGGCCTGGCTCCGCCTGGTGGACAAAGTGCACCTGTCCAATACGGATATGCTGGGCGGCGCGGTGGCCCTGGCAGGCATGCTGATCATTGTTTCCGGCTGGGGCGGCGCTTCCTGAAAGCCGCGAAGCGACCATCCCCCGATTTTATGCGGTACGACCCCCAAAACGTCACCAAAACAAAAAGAGGGACACTCGGCGCTGACGAGTGTCCCTCTGAAATATATTGGCGCGCCCGGAAGGGATCGAACCCTCGGCCTGATGCTTAGAAGGCATCTGCTCTGTCCAACTGAGCTACGGGCGCGTGCGTGTGGAGCGCCATAGTAGGGATGGAGCGGCCTCACGTCAAGCATCCCGCATCTGCGACGCCTTATCCATAATGCGGCAACTTGTCACACTCACACAATTTTTTTGTCATACTGCTTCTCTAGCTTACGGCAAACGGCATTGGTCCACAAGCAAGGAGTTTGTATGGACACGCACAATCCCCACCACTCCGGCCGCCGCGCTTTTCTTAAAAGCACGGCCGTCGTCGGCTTTGTCCTGGGTGGCGGCTTCGCCGCCCGCGTCGCGCCCGCGGCCACAGGCCGCTACGACATCAAACCCATTTCCTTTGACCGCTGCGTCGCCATGACACCGCAAGAAATCGCCGAGGCTTCACCCCTGGTGCGCGAATCCTGGGCCTACCTGCGTGAAACCGCCGGCAGCATCCAAAATGCCGAGCTACGCCGTCAGGTATTGGACATTCTGGATAATCCAGCCCCGACACTGGCCAAAAACCTGGACCAGGAGGCCGCTTCCCGCGCCCTGAGCAAGGCTGGCCTGCGTGTCGCCGCAGCCCAAACGCCTCTGCTGCCTCCCACCGCAGACCCGCAACGCGCGCCGCAACCCTTCCGCAGCGCACCGGGCAGCGGCTGGCAAAGCCACCACGCCTACCCCGGCGGTCTGGTCACCCATGTGGCCATGAACGTGCGCTCCACCCAGGGGCTGCTCCGCGACTATCAGGAAACCTTCGGCTTCACTCCGGATAAGGATGTGGCCCTGGCCGCGCAGTTGCTGCACGACCTGCACAAGCCCTGGGTTTTCCAGTGGCGCAAGGACGGGGCCTGCCGCACGGAACAGCCCCTGGCCGCCACGGGCGAGCACCATGTGCTCAGCGTGGCCGAAAGCATTACGCGCAAAATCCCGGCCCCGGTGGTGGTGGCCCAGGCCTGTGCCCACACGCATCCCGGCACAGCTAAAGCAGTTAGCGAATGAAATGAGCTAACTGCTCTGCAAGGATTTTCTTGAAAATCCTTGCCACGAAATGCGAGAAGGCAGGCTTTTGCCTGCCGTAAGCGAGCATTTCAAGTGTTAAATGCACTAAAGACGAGGCGCAGGTAGTGGGCTGGATCAAGGCCGCAGCCCTGCTGGCCGGGGTGGACCCCGTGCGCGCGGACCTGCTGGCCCCTGGCGGCGAAACTTTGCCGTTGCCCCGGCGCACCGAGGGTTTTCTGGTGCACCTGGGCGACCACGATTTTGTACTCTCCGTCCCCGCTGCCCAGTGGGTCACCCCTGTGCTGCGCGCCTTGGCCGAAAAAAAGTACGGCCTCAAAGGGGCGGACCTGGACGGCCTGCCCGGCAACAACTTCCGCAATTATGTATTCGCGCAGCTCAGCGCCATGCGCCTTTACGGGGCGCTGACCGTCGGCGGGCCGGCCGCCGTGGCCGAACTGGCCGCCAGCGCGGTACGCCCGGCCTGAACACATCTCAATGAGCGTCCTCATGAAAAGTATGTTCCTGGCCTTATTAGCTCTGGTCCTGTTCCCAGCCGCCACGCAGGCCGCGACCGTCTATCCGCTGGATCAGGCCGAAATCCTTTCCGGCAGCCGTTTTGACGTCAAGGTGGAATTTTCCTCCAGGCTGCCCGACCCCAATGCCGCGCGGCTGACCATCAATGGGCGCGATGCCGCCCAGGTACTGGGCAAACAGCCCCAATTCGTGCCCGATGAGGATGGCAAAGGCTCTGCTCTCATCCTGCGCGGGGCAAGCCTTCCGGCTGGCGCGTATACGGTGGAAGCCCGTGGAGGGGATAATGAGCTCCGCCACAACCCCCTGCACAGGCGCTGACAGCCGTCCCGCTTTGGGATAGGCTGTGCGCCATGACGCAGTTTTCTTCCGCCGCCGACGTAGTGCGGCATCTGGACGGTTTGGGTCTTTTTCACATGGACCTGGGGCTGAAGCGTATGCACCGCGCCCTGAAAGCGCTGCACCTGACCCGCCCGCCTTTTGTGACGGCGCAGGTGCTGGGCACCAACGGCAAGGGCTCCACGGCCGCTTTTCTGGCCTCGCTGGGCATGGCCCACGGCTGCCGCGTGGGGCTCTATACCTCCCCGCATTTTGTCCACCCGGCCGAACGCATCCGCATTGACGGCCGCCCCTGGCCGGAAGACGCATGGGCGGCCCCGGCCAACGCCGTGATGGAGGTCGCGCCGGACCTGACCTATTTTGAATTTCTTACCGTGTTGGCCCTGCTGGCCTTTGCCGAGGCGCGGGTGGACCTGGCCATACTGGAGGCCGGTCTGGGCGGCCGGTACGACGCCACCACCGCCGTGGCTGCCGATGTGCTCTGCTACACGCCCATAGCTATGGACCACAAGGCCGTGCTGGGCCCCACGCTCACGGCCATCGCCACAGACAAAGCCGCTGCCGTGCGCGGCTCGGCCCCGGTCTGCACAGCCCCCCAGTTTCCCGCCGCCGCCCGCGCCCTGGCCGCCGCCGCCAAAGCCCATAGCGCGCCGCTGACAAAGGCAGCCCCCGTGGCCCCGGACCGGCCTCTGGGGCTGGCCGGGCCGCACCAGCGCACCAACGCCGGTCTGGCCCTGACCGCCTGGCAAAGCCTGGCCCCTCTTTTGGGCAAAAACCTCCAAGACGTTACCGCCCAGGCACACGGCTTGGCCACGGCCTTTCTGCCCGGCAGGCTGCAATACGTGCCCGGCGGCGACGGCCTGCCGCCCCTTCTCCTTGACGGCGCGCACAATCCGCACGGCATGGCCGCCCTGGTTGCAGCCTTGCGGAACGCGGACCTGCACCCGGCCGGGGCCGTGTTCTCCTGCCTGGGAGACAAAGACTGGCAGCCGGCCCTGCACCTGCTCAAAGACTGCCTGGGCAACGCGCCCCTCTTTATCCCCACGTTGCGGAACGAACGCGCTGCGCCCGCCGCCGTCATCGCGGCGGCAGCCAACAGCTGCGGCCCAGCCACGGCCCAAGCCCTGCCCGACGGCCCGGAAGCGCTCTCCCAGGCCCTGTCCCGCGCCGCCGCCCTGCCTGAAGTGGGGCCGCGTCGCCCAGTGCTGCTGGCCGGGTCGCTCTATCTTTTGGCCGAATTTTACGCTCTGCGGCCGCAGTGGCTCAATCCGCCCACATCCGCCGCCTGTCGGCCTGATATTTTTGCCGCCTCTCCCGTCCAACCGACCCCGTAAGGACTTGCCATGTCTGACCTGTTTCGCGCCATTCCCGCCGTGGACGCCAGCCTCAACGCCCTGCTGGATGTTGATCCCACACTGGAAGCGGCCCCGCGCCCCTTGTTGCGCACGGCCGTGACAGAGTTTTGGGACGCACTCCGTGAGGACATCCGTCAAGGCCGTGTAACCCGCCCTGCGGACCTTGCCCTGGACGCAAACCTGTCGGCCCTGCTCGCCCATGTGCGCCGCGCACTGCTGCCCCGGCTGCGCCCCGTGCTCAACGCCACGGGCGTGGTGGTGCACACCAATATGGGCCGCTCCGTACTGGCGACGGCAGCGCAGGAGGCCGTACGGCAAGCCGCCGCCGGCTACTGCAGCCTGGAGCTGGACCTTGCAACCGGCGGCCGCGGCAGCCGCCACAGCCTGGTGGAAGACCTGCTCTGTCGCCTCACCGGAGCCGAAGCCGCACTTGTGGTCAACAATAATGCCGCAGCCGTACTGCTGGTGCTGGATACCTGCTGCAAAGGCGGCGAGGTCATTGTTTCGCGCGGGGAGTTGGTAGAGATCGGCGGCAGCTTCCGCATCCCGGAAGTGATGGAAAAAAGCGGCGCGCGCCTGCGCGAAGTGGGGGCCACCAACCGCACCCACCTGCGGGACTATGCCGCCGCCATTACGGGAGAAACCCGCGCCCTCATGCGCGTGCACACCTCCAACTACCGCATTGTGGGCTTCCACTCTGCCGTACCACTGGCGGAACTGGCGGCCCTGGCCCACGAACGCGGCCTGCCCCTGATCGAAGACCTGGGCAGCGGGAGCTTTACGGATTTTTCGCCCTGCGGCCTGCCCAACGAACCCACAGTGCCCGCCGTGGTGGCGCAGGGGGCGGATCTGGCCACCTTCTCCGGCGACAAGGTGCTGGGCGGCCCGCAGGCCGGCGTCATCGTGGGGCGGGCGGACCTGGTGGCGGCCCTCAAGCGCAACCCCCTCACCCGTGCCCTACGCTGCGACAAGCTCTGCCTGGCAGCGCTGGAGGCTACCTTGCGCCTCTATCTGGAGCCGGAAACGGCCCTCCGGCAGATCCCCACCCTGCGCATGATCACCTGCCCACCGCAAGCCTTGTCCCGCGCCGCCGGCGTTCTGGCGGCCAAACTGCGGCGCGGCCTGCGCGATGCGACGGGGCCGCTCTGCAGCGTAAGTCTGCGCCGGGACGTTTCGCGCGTGGGGGGTGGGGCCTTCCCCCAGTACGACCTGCCCACTACCTTGGTCTGTCTGACCCCGGCCAAAGGCAGCGCCACGACCCTCAAGCGCGCCCTGCTGCGCACAGACCCGCCCCTCATCGGCCGCCTGGAGGGCGACGCCTTCTGCCTGGATCCGCGCACCCTGGACCCGCATCAACACCCCGCGCTGCTGCGCACCTTGCGCGAGGGGCTGGCCCTCTGCGCTGACGGACTTATCTAAGAAAAAGACGGCGTGCCGTGGCGCGACGCTCCGGCACGTCCGCCATTCAGACCGGTTGAACGAAGAATGCGGCAGTACAAGCCGCAAAAGGAAGATGCATGGACACACCCTTTGCTTACACCCCCAAAAGCGCCTGGGACAACGCCGACGCCGCAGCCCGCAAGGACATGGACGCCCTGGCCGCCCGCTATGTGGACTTTCTTTCCCGTTGCAAAACCGAACGCGAAACTGTGGCCTATGTCTGCGAGCGCCTGAAGGCGCAGGGCTACGCCGCCACGGGCGACAAGGTTGTGCGGCCCCTGCGCGGCAAGGCCGTTTTTGCGGCCCGGCGCGGCGCTCTGCCGCTGGAAAAGGGCCTGAACCTGGTAGCCGCCCATGCGGACAGCCCGCGCCTGGATTTCAAGCAGCGCCCCCTGGTGGAACAGGCCAGCGTGGCCCAGGCCAAAACCCACTACTACGGCGGCATCCGCAAATACCAGTGGCTGGCGCGCCCTCTGGCCCTGCACGGGGTGGTCGTGCGCGAGGACGGCACGGTTCTGCCCGTGACCATTGGCGAAAAACCCGGCGAACCCGTGTTCTGTATTGCAGACCTGCTGCCCCACCTGGCGCAGAAGCAGTCGGCCCAACCCGTCAGCGAGGCTTTTGAAGGAGAGAAACTCAACGTCATTCTGGGCCACAGCCCCAAACCTGCCCCCAAAACCGCAAAAGGCAAGGAAAAGGAAGACGCGCCCAAAGAACCCGTCAAGGCCCTGCTGCTGGAACTGCTGCACAAAAAATACGGCATTACCGAAGAAGATTTTGTGACCGCCGAGCTGCAGGCAGTGCCCGCCGGTCCCGCACGCTTTGTGGGCTTTGACAAGGCTCTGGTGGGCGCTTACGGCCAGGACGACCGCATTTGCGTGTTCACGGCTCTTGAAGCCTTGCTGGAAGCCGCGCCCACGGGCCGAAGCATGGCCGTCATGTTCTGGGATAAGGAAGAAATCGGCTCGGACGGGGCCACCGGCGCTTCCTCGCGCTTCTTCCAGTACTGCGTGGAAGACTTGGCCCGCGCCTGGGGGCAGGACCTGCCAGCCTCGCGCGTATTTCTGGAAACCCGCGCCCTTTCGGCCGATGTGGCCGGCGCTCTGGACCCCGATTACCAGGACGTGCACGAAAAACAGAACGCCGCTCTTCTGGGCTACGGCCCCACCTTCTGCAAATTTACGGGTTCGCGCGGCAAATACGGAGCCAGCGAGGCCGATGCCGAATACTTTGCCGCCCTGCGCGGCCTGTACAACAGCAAGGGCATCCCCTGGCAGGCGGCGGAGCTCGGCAAGGTGGACCATGGCGGCGGCGGCACGGTGGCCCTGTTCCTGGCGGCCTACGGCATGCGCGTCATTGACCTGGGCCCGGCCATCCTGTCCATGCACAGCCCCTTTGAACTGGCCAGCTGCGCGGATATCTACGCCACCACCCAGGCCTACCGGACATTTCTGGAAGCGCAGGTCTAGAGCATTTAACACTTGAAATGCTCGCTTACGGCAGGCAAAAGCCTGCCTTCTCGCATTTCGTGGCAAGGATTTTCAAGAAAATCCTTGCAGGGCAGTTAGCTCATTTCATTCGCTAACTGCTCTAAGGCAGATTACCTTTGAAAATATGTGTTCGCAAAGGTTACGGCAGGCTCGTTCCGGCGCTTAACCGCGCAAATACATTGCGCTTGCGCCTCCACGGCGGGCATCTGCTTCCGCAACCGCCAGGGTATTTTGAAGTTGAACTGCCCTAAACCTTGCGGCCCGGCCCGGCCTCAGGGCTGGCCGGGACATAAGAACCAGACGAGCGGACCGCGTGAGCAAGCCCCCCGCGGTCCGCTGCCGTTTTGGCGGGCCGCGCGGCCTTGCGCCCCTGTGAAGTGCCCCCCGTGCAAGGGGTCAAACCCGTCTGTCCAAATCCTGAAGGGTCGCAGCGGCCCAATACAAAACAAATCGGCAAAAGGCGTCTGCAGCCGCGTCCCACGGCAAAGGCACGGCCATAGTGTCCATGCACCACCGCAGCATAACAGCGGCGTCGCCAGTTAACAGGGCGCACAACGCCTCCCAACTGTGCGCGTACTCCCCGCCCCGCAGATAGACCACGATGCGCAAGGCGAAAAAAAAGTTTTTCTGCAGCTGCCGCAGGGCGGCGGTTTTGCTGGCCCCGTCTGACAGCAAAGCGGTGTGGACCGCCCAATGGTAAAGACTGGAGACGCCGAGCCGAGCCCCCATAATGGTGTCTTGCAGCCCCACTGGCGGCAGCAAAGTTTCCAATTCGCCGTAATATGCCGTGGTATCCCGCGCAAACTGAAACAACTCCAGAGCCGGCCAAGCCCGGAGCGTATCCCGGTCACAGGTAAAACCACCGGCCTTTTCGCCTTCGGGAAGCCGCCGCAAGGTCGCCCGATACGCCGCCAGCGTTTCCAGGTCCAGTCGGTCTAGGACTGTCAGGATATCTATGTCGCTCTCTTCAACGGCATCGCCACGTTCATAGCTGCCCTGCAATCCAACAAACAACACATGTGCGCCAAAGCGCCGCCGCAGGGCGGATACGGCCTCCGGCATCCAGACCTGCGGATCAATCATAAAATCTCCAGAGCGGTCAATACTGCTCTAACTTCTTTTATGCACTTCCAAGTGTCGCCAGGCCCCGATTTGCATGTCACAGGGGCAGTGCCCCTTGCGTGGCAGTAACGGCCCGCTTTTCATATACAGCACGCGCGTCGCAAATGGCGGCATGGTTGGCGGCGGCCCAGTGCACCAGCACTTTCATGGGCGTCAAAAAGGATTTGCCCAATTCCGTCAGTTGATATTCCACACGTGGCGGCACCTCCGGATATACCGTGCGCAGCAAATACCCATCCTGCTCCAAATTTCTGAGCGTTTTTGCCAGCATCTGTTTTGAAATGTCGTCCAGTTCGCGCAACAGTGCACTAAACCGCAACGTCTTGCCGTCCAGGGCTTCCAGCACAAGCAGGCTCCATTGATCGCCAATACGGTCGAGCACATCGCGGATGGGACAAGGCTGCGCAAAAACCGCCTCGGCACGCTGCGGCGCGTTCTCTTTCATCTTTCTTCCCCTACCTTGGTCACTGTTGTCTGACCTGATAATTTTTTTGCGACTCCTTGCACGCGTCCACAATTCGCCTATGCTTTGTCCAGAATATGGACCTTGTATCAAATGGAAACCATGAAAACAACTCTGCCGCGCCCGCCGCAATGGCTCAACCGACAGAGATAACAGCCAAAACTGTAAAATAAAGGAGCTTTAATGGTTCGCCCTCTCGCATTGGCAGCACTTATGGCGGTCATAAGCCTGCCGTTGGCCGTGCAGGCCATGGCACAGGAACAGCGCAACCTGTCCGCAGAAGAAGCTAACCGCAAACTGGTCGTGCAGTTCTATGACCAGTTTTTTAACAAACATGACGTGGCGCACGCCGCAGAAGTCATCAGTGAAGACTATATCCAGCACAATCCCGACGTACCGGACGGGAAAAAACCGTTTGTGGACTACTTCACCAAATTTTTTAAAGGAACGCCCCAATCAAAGGCGCGTATAGTGCGCACGGCCACGTCCGGCGATCTGGTCTGGCTGCATGTGCATTCCACCAATACAGCCACAGACAGAGGACAGGCGGTGCTTGACATCTTCCGCGTCAAAGACGGCAAGATTGTGGAACACTGGGACGTCATTCAGGATGTTCTGGAACAGTCGGCCAACGGAAACAGCATGTTCTAAGAAAACCTGCAGGGCATATGGCGCGGCCGCGGGCACACCCCAGCAGATTTTGCCTTTGCCCGCTGCACCGCGCCATTGCCCCTTCAGCAAACGCCCAGCCGACAAAAGCCTCCGCACCGCGGGGGAGATGCCAGATAACGACCGCGAAAGCCGCAGTGCAGGGCCGTAGCGGGAATATCCCGGCATATAAAAACATACGACCTCCTGAGCCTTGCGCCCAAGAGGTCGTATGTTTTTGTCTTTAAAAGATGATTACAGAGCGGCCTTGTAGATGGCGGCCACAGCGGCGTCCGTCATGGTGCGGGGGTTGGTAAGCCCGCAGGCGTCCTTCTGCGCATTGGCGGTCATGGTGGGGATGTCTTCCTCACGCACGTTCTTGCCGTACTTTTTGCCCAGAGCAACGAGGCCTTCCGGAATGCCCACATCTTTGGACAGGATGTTGATGGCGGCAATGGCCTTGCGGGAGGCCTCGTCAGCGCTCAGGCCCTGGGTGAGCTCACCCAGCAGCTGAGCGATGCGGCCAAAGCGGCGACGGCTGGAAATACGGTTGTATTCGCACACATGGGGCAGCAGGATGGCATTGCACTCGCCGTGGGGCAGGTCATAAAAGCCGCCCAGCTGGTGGGCCATGGCGTGCACGTGGCCCAGGCTCGCGTTGTTGAAGGCCATACCGGCCAGATACTGGGCGTAGCACATGCCTTCGCGGGCTTCTTTGTCGCGGCCGTTGGCCACAGCCCGGCGCAGGTAGCGGTTAATGTATTCCATGGCCTTTTCGGCGCAGGCGTCAGTCATGGGCGTAGCGGCCGTGGACACATAGGCCTCCACGGCGTGGGTCAGGGCGTCCATGCCGGTGGCGGCGGTCAGGGCCGGGGGCATGCCCATCATGAGGATGGGGTCGTCAATGGCCACGCTGGGGGTGCAACGCCAATCCACAATGGCCATCTTCACCTTACGGGAAGTGTCGGTGATGATGCAGAAGCGGGTCATTTCCGAAGCAGTACCGGCCGTGGTGTTCACGGCCACATAGGGCGGGAAGGGCTTGGTGGATTTGTCCACGCCTTCGTAGTCGTGGATGCGCCCGCCGTTGCCGGCCAAAAAGCCCACGCCCTTGCCGCAGTCATGGGAGCTGCCGCCGCCAAGGGTAATGAGGCTGTCGCACTTTTCGGCAGTGTACATGCCAAAGGCTTCAGCCACGTTTTTATCCGTGGGGTTGGGCACGGTTTTGTCATAAACCGCATACTTCATCTTGGCGGCATCAAGGATATCCGTAATCTGCTTGAGAATACCGGCTTTGACAATGCCCTGGTCAGTAACGACCAGAGGTTTTTTGCCACCGATGCTCTTCAGACGGGCGGGAATCTCTTTAGAACATCCCTCGCCCACAAGCGTAACATTGGGGATGAAGAAAGAAGTGATCTGCCCCATATGCATGCTTTTAAGATCCGTGCTCATACGTGACTCCTTTAGTTATGCAGTGCATTTGCCATCACAAAGGACTTCTTAAAGAAGTTTTGAAATCCTTGAAAAGGAATATACCGCACACGAAATACCTTTGCAAGCCTTCAAACGCATTTGTTCTGTTGTAATTTTTAATTTTTTTACCATTCAATACGTTCTTTTTTGCACAATATACACTGTACTTGTTCATTTTTGCACAACTGTTGCTTTGATTGAACGCCCACCCAACCTACACGTTTTATCCGGCAGCATGAGGTTGGCCACGCCGCGCCAGTCCACTCCACCCAGACCCTCTTGGAGCTGCACAACGTGCGCAAAATTCCCATCATTGCCCAGAGGCGACAAGAGGACGCCATCTTTTTTGAGGACAAGACAGAGGCGACGAACCTGCTGCTGGAACCATTGGACAGAAGGCGGGCTTTGCCGCTGACCGGAGTGAAGGCCGCGAGCCCCCTTACTGCCGGACATGCCTTCGGCTAGAGCATTTAACACTTGAAATGCTCGCTTACGGCAGGCAAAAGCCTGCCTTCTCGCATTTCGTGGCAAGGATTTTCAAGAAAATCCTTGCAGAGCAGTTAGCTCATTTCATTCGCTAACTGCTCTAAATAGTGCTGTCCCCGACAGGAAAGCGTCGAAGGAAACGGGGCCAATGCAGGGGAATTTTCTATAACGAAGAGATAGCGAAAAGGGTTGAGGCTTTTGCCCCAACCCTTTTCTGTAGTTGCCGCCTCTTTTGGCGCGAGCGCGATTGTTACGGGCGCAGGGCCTTTACCAGAACCGTGACGTTGTGCCGAAACATGTCCAGATACGTGGGCGCGGGCCCCTCCGGTCCAGAAAGGGCGTCAGCGTACAGTTCGCCGCCGGGCTTGGCTCCGGTTTCTTTGGCGATGTTCTCCACCAGACGCGGGTCGGTCATGTTTTCCACAAACAGGGCTTTGATGCCTTCCGCCTTGATCTGCCGGATGAGCGCGCCCACGTCGCGGGCAGAAGCCTCTGCTTCGGTGGAAAGGCCCTGCGGCGAAAGCAGGGTCAGACCATAGGCATCGCCGAAATAGCCGAAGGCATCGTGCGAAGTAATAATTTTGCGCTCCGCCTTGGGCACGCTGCCCAACATCTTGCGGACCCAGCCTTCGGTCTCGCCGATCCTGCCCAGATACATTCCGGCGTTTTTGCGGTATGCGGCGGCGTGGGCCGGGTCCGCCGCGGCCAGGCCGTCAGCAATATTCCGCACATAGATGCGCCCGTTGTCCAGGCTCTGCCAGGCGTGGGGATCCGTCACCTTTTTGCCGCCTTCTTCTTCATCCACCATAGTGCGGGTGCGCACGCCCTTGCTGGCGGTCACCACCACGCCCTTGTAGCCGGAAGTCTGCACCAGCCGGTCCATCCAGCCCTCCAGGTGCAGGCCGTTGACCACCACCAAGTCGGCCTGGGCCACGGCCTTGGCGTCGGCGGGGCTGGGCTGATAAACGTGGGTATCCGCATCGGGGCCCACCAAGGTGGTCACGCGCACCAGGTCGCCGCCCACATTTTTAACCATGTCGCCCAAGATGGAAAAGCTGGTCACCACCTTGAGCGGCGCGGCCAGAGCGTTCTGTGCGCCCGGCAGCGCAAAACCAAAAACAAATGCGAAAACAAGAGCGCAAACACCCATTCCAAACCGTCGCATAAATCTACCTCCAGATGCCCGGCACAGCCGGGGTTATTGCCCTTGCGCGCCGCGAGCGCGCCGCCGCAGGAAGACCAGCCCCTGCCGCGGCCCCACAAACAAAGAAACGCAATGACAGGCCCCGGCGGTGAGCACAATGGCCGGGCCGGACGGCAGGTTCCAGTAGTACGAGCACAGCAGCCCCAGGTAGCCGGAAAACATGGCAATGCCCGTAGCCACAAGAGCCTGGGACCAGACCTGCCCGGCCCAGAAGCGGGCCGCCGTAGCAGGCAGCACCAGCAGCCCCACGGCCATAAGCGTGCCCAGAGCGCGAAAGCCGCCCACCAGGTTGAGGGCCACCAGGGCCATGAACAAGGTGTGCACCCAAGGGCCCCCGCCCCCCACGGAGCGGAGAAAACCGGGGTCAAAGCATTCCACCACCAAGGGGCGGTAGATCAGGGCCAAGGTCAGCAGACTCACGCTGGCCACGCCGGCCACCAGCAACAGGGAGGCGTCGTCCACGGCCAGGATGGAACCGAACAAGACGTGCATGAGGTCCATACTGTTGCCCCGCAGCGAAACCAACAGCACCCCCAAAGCCAGGGAAATCAGATACAGGGCCGCCAGGCTGGCGTCCTCGCGCAGGGGGGTGTAGCGCGAAACCAGGCCCGCCGCCACCACCACGCCCAGCCCGGCCAGAAAACCGCCCACAGTCATGGCCGTGAGCGAAAGCCCGCAGAGCAAAAAGCCCGCCGCCACCCCCGGCAGTACGGCGTGGGACAGGGCGTCGCCCATAAGGCTCATGCGCCGCAGTACCAGAAAGGTGCCCACCGGGCCGCAGCCCAGAGCCAGGGCCAGGATGGCCGCCAGGGCGTGGCGCATGAAGGCAAATTCCGCAAAGGGCTGACAAAACAACGTCCACAACGTGGTCATGCCGCTCCCCCCTCCGCCCCATGCGCCGCCGGGCTGTTCTGCTCCTCCAGCGGGCCGTCCCAGCGGGCGGAAAGATCCCGCGCCCGGGCCAGATTGCCCGACGTAAGCACCTGCGCCGTGGGGCCAAAGGCAATGGGGTCACGGGCAAAAAGCAGGCTCTGCGGAAAGTGCGCCCGCACCTGCTCCAGATCGTGGATCACCGCCACCACGGTGCGCCCTTCAATGTGCCAGCGCCGCACCAAAGCCAGCAGATCATCGGTGGTGCGCGCGTCCAGAGCGGTGAAGGGCTCATCCAGCAAGATCACGGGCGCGTCCTGCAGCAGCAGACGCGCAAACTGCACGCGCTGGAACTGCCCCACGGAAAGGGCGCTGATGGGCCGCGCGCCGAAATCCGCCAGATCCAAAGCCGCCAGCGCGGCCTGCACGGCCTGCCACTGTGCCCGGCCCAGCGCGCCCCAAGCCCCCACGCGCGGCCAGTGCCCCAAGGAGACCATGTCCTGCACAGTAATGGGAAAAGAGCGGTCAATGGCGGCTTGCTGGGGCAGATAGGCCAGGTCTCTGACGCTCTGCCCGCCCAGGTCGATGCGCCCCCCTCTGGGCGGCAACAGGCCCGCCAGGGCCTTGAGCAACGTGGATTTTCCCGCGCCGTTGGGCCCCACCACAGCCGTAAGACTGCCGGGCGCAAAATGGCAGCACAAATGCCGCACGGCGGGATGCCGACTGTAGGACAAAGAAAGATCGCAAACGCTGATGGGGCGGGGCTGTCGGCTCATAAGGCCCACCAGACCACGCCCCAGAGCAACGCGCACAGCGCCGCCGCCACGGCCAGCCTGCGCCAGACTGACCAGCTCAAGGGAGAAAAAGGCGCGGCCAAGGCCGCACAACTATTTGTTGTTGTCCGCATCAAGACTTTCCTGCAGGTCGGCGTCGGCGCAGGCTGCGCAACGCCCTCTGATTTCTATGGTTCCCCCGCCCAGCGCAAAACCTTCGCCGCGCAGTGCCCGATCAATAGTCGTGTACAAGGCAGGGTTGCGCACTTCGCGACTCTGGCGACAACGGTCGCAGACCAGCAAAAACACGGGCGTGCTTGGGCCCGCACAGGCGCGCGTACAGGCCACAAAGGCGTTGAGCGTTTCCAGCTTGTGGGCCAGACCGTGCTGCTGCAAAAAATCCAGCGCCCGATAGACGCTGGCCGGGGGAATGGGCCGGGCCGCCGGTTGTCGCAACGCCTCCAGAATGGCGTAAGCCTTTACCGGCTCGCCCGCCTCTTCCAGCACCGTCAGCACCCGCTGCCGCAGAAGGGTCAGCCGCACGCCGCGCACTTCCCGCAGTCCGTCGGATCCGGCGGGGGTTTTTGTCCTACCGCTCATGGCTCACCAATCCTTAGAACGTGTTCCCTTAGAACATATTGCCTCTGAGGATATGTATTCTCAAAGGTTACGGACGCTCGTCCCGGCGCTTAACCGCGCAAGTAACTTGCGCTTTTGCCTCCACGACAGGCGGCTGCTTGCGCAACCGCCAGGGCATTTCAAGGTTGCAATGCCCGAGCGCAACCGGCCTGTTGTACAGACATACCGCGCGCCGCCGCAGGATCCGGAACAGCGCGCAAAAATGCAATGATATATTGTTGCATTTTTGTCAAGAGGACGGAGTTGACAAACAAAGGATACCTGTCCGGCATGGGGCCGCCACACCGCGTCGGCACAGGGTGCGGCAGTGCTCCCAAAGAACCCCGACGCTCGCCGTTGGCGGGATTGCCGCACTCTTACGCCGCGTCAGCGTATCTCCGACGCCATATCCGGGCAGGAAACGCGGGTTTTGCAGGCCCGTGCGCATGGATTCCGACAGAACGCCCTACACACACTGCAACGGTCAGAAGTCGCGATAAAGGTCTGCGTCGGCGGGCAGGCGCTCCCAGTAAACCCGGCCCTTTTTGCGGTATTTGCGCAACAGCACATAAACGCTGCCCGGACCGCCGTCATGGGGCTGCGCCGTGCAGAAGGCCAGCACTACCCGTTTGAAAGGCTCCTGAGTCAGCCAGGTCTGCAGCTTGCCGCGCAGCACGCCCTGGCCATCGGGCGAATTGCGGCCCCGCCCCGGCACCACCAGCACGGTTCGCAGGCCCTTGTACCAACTGCCGCGCAAAAAGCCCCGCAGGGCTTCAAAGGCCTGCTCTACAGTCAGCCCGTGCAGGTCCATATGGGCTTCCGGGCTCAGGGAACCAGCCCGCAGCTTGTTGAGGATCAGCGGGTCCAGGCCCACCACATAGCCTTCAAGGTATTCGTCGGTAAACGAGAGGGCAAACTCCAGCTTGCCGTCCATAAAATCCTGCAGGCTCAGCTCACCCTGGACCGGCGGCGTGCCCGGCGCGGGAGCGGGAGCCACGGCACGCCCCTTGCCGACCAGGGGCGTGGCCTCGCGCACGGCCTGCAGAAAAGCGGCGGCTTCGTCGTCTGCGGCCGCACCCTGCCCCGGCCGGGCAGCGGGTTGCGCCTCTCCGACCATTGCTGAACCCGATCTCGGTAGTGCAAGGCCTGCGCCACAGGGTGTGGCGGCGGCCGGGGCCCGGTCCGCCGCGGACGCGCTCTGACGCGCGCGCTCCTGCGTTTTTGCGCCGGCGCTGCCGGGCAAAGCCTGCCGCTCGGTCAGGGTAAAGCCTTCAGGTTTCCTGCTGCGCCGCGTGGGGTGTACCCGGCTCATGGCCCGCAAAAAAAGCTCCGCGTCCCGCGCGTCTTCAGGGGACGCTGCGGGAGCAGCCGTAGAAGCGTCTGCCGGGCCTGCGGGCCGTCGGCGCATGTGCGTGGACCGCATATTGACCTCCGCGCGCGCCGCGTCCTTACGCTGCGGAAAATCCCCGACCTTGAGGCGACGAAACGGATTTTCGCCGAAACTTTCTTCCTGATCGGCCATGACACTCTCCTCACTGGGCGCGCCGAATGCGGTCCCCCCAAAAAGATACGGCCGCAGGGCTTGCCCCACGGCCGTAAGCATACGTTTGCGGCAGGGCCGACGCAAGCGCCGCCCCACGCTCCGCGCGGCGAAAAACTATTTGCCGGAAGCTCCCGCGGCCGGGGCTGCCTGACCGGACGCGGCGGGCGCGCCCTGCGGGGCCACAGGCGGAGTCGACGGCTCTGTGGCGGGTGCGGCGCTCTTGTCCGGGGCCGCCGGTACGGCTTTCTGGGCCGGAACAGCGGGGGTCTGAACGGGCGCGGCCGACTTGGCCGGAGCGGCGGTATCCTCAATCTTCACGTTCAGGATGGTAGATTCCGAACTGGGACGGGAGCTGGTCACATAGGTGTAGCTCAGAGAAGTGATCACAAAAATAACGGCCATAAGCGTGGTGAGCTTGGCCAGGATGCCGCCCGCGCCGCCGCTGCCGAAGACCGAGCTGTTGCCCCCGCCGAAAATGACGCCCATGCCTTCCTTGCCCGCCTGAAGCAGAATAAGAATGACCAACAGTACGCAGACAATAATATGCAGCGTCAGGATAAGAGTCTGCACAGATTCCTCCAAAGCGGATTGGCGTGACAAAAAGGCGCGCGACGGCAAGGGGCCGCGAGTCAACGTTCCCGGCCGGGGCCGGCAACGTCAGCAGAAAACGATTTGCAAAAAACTCTGCGCCTCCAAAGAGGCACCCCCTACCAGAAGGCCGTCCACATTGTCAAGGCCCAGCAGGGTTGCAGCGTTGGCAGGCTTGACGCTGCCGCCGTACAAAATGGGCAGCTGCACGGCCGCATCGCCCAAGGCGCGATGCAAAAGGGCGCGCGTTACGGCATGGGCTTCCTGCACCTCCGGCGGGCCCGCCACCTTGCCTGTGCCGATGGCCCACACTGGTTCGTAGGCTACGGCCAGGCGCCGGGCCAGGGCTTCACCGGTCAGAGCGGGCGGCAGGGCAGCGCACACGGGCGCAAGCTGCGCCTCCAGTACGGCCTCAAGATGCCCGGCTTCGCGCTGCGTCAGGGTTTCGCCCACGCAGAGCATGACGTTAAGGCCCTGCTCCAGCGCAAAGACCGTCTTGCGGGCCACAAAGGCCGGGTCTTCGCAAAACAGGCTGCGGCGCTCCGAGTGGCCGGCCAGCACCCAGGAAGCGCCGGCGTCCCGCAGCATGGCCGGAGAAATTTCGCCGGTAAAAGCCCCTTCGGACTCAGGATAGACGTTCTGCCCGCCCACGGCCAGGCCGGGGGTCTTGGCCACAGCCTCCGCTACCACAGTCAGAGCCGTGTACGGAGGGAAAATCAGCACCTCGCGCCCGGCAGGCAGCCCGCCTTCCAGCCCGCGCGCCAGGTCCACGGCACAGCTTGCCGCGTCCGCACGGGTTTTAAACATTTTCCAGTTGGCCGCGATGATGGTTCTCATGCTGTCCTCTTGGGTTGGAGCGCTGCGGGGAGCAAAGACAATGCGTACACATGCGCATCTTCGCCGGTGTCCACATAATAGCCTTTGCGCAGCCCCACGCGCTGAAAGCCGCAGCTTTCGTACAGGGAAACCGCGGGCGCATTGCCGGCGCGCACTTCCAGCAGAACCTTCATAATACCCCCTTTGGCGGCAAGCCGCAAGGCCGTCCGCAGCAGCCGCCGCCCCAGCCCGCGCCGCCGCAGATCCGGGCTCACGGCCAGATTGAGTATTTCCAGTTCGTCCGCCGTGTGGTATACGGAAATGTAGCCGCAGAGCGTCCGCCCCGTCCAGAGGCCCAGGGCCGCAAAGGCCCGTTGGGCAAAGGCTGCGCGGCACTGCTCTTCGGACCAGGGCAGGGAAAAACAGCGCCGTTCCAGCGTGGCCAAGGCCGTTGCATGGTCGGCGTTCAGACATTTAAGGACAGGACCAATGTCGCCCGCAGGCCGTGTAAGCATATCCTCCCCCTACGCCTTCCAGCACTCGCCCAGCCGCCTCCTGCTGGAGGTGGTGGACAAAAGCAATACCCCCGTCTGCCTGCTGCACGCGGCCAGCGTGCTGCGCCAGGGCCTGCCCCACCGGGCCGTGGCCCTGCTGCTGCGGGATAAAAACAGCCGCGCCTTGCTGACCTTTTGGCCGGAACTGGGCTGGGGCTTTTCGGCCTACGCGCGGGTGCCTGCCGGGCAGGCCTTTGAGGACTGCGCCCGCGACCTGCTGCGTGCAGACGGGCTGGACCCCGCCTGCCGCGTACTGCCCTTGGGCATGGCTGCGCCCTGCACGGAAAGCCGCAACGCCTTTGTAGCTTTTTTTGAAGCGCGGCTGCCGCTCTCCCAGGCACTGGCCAGGGGCAAAGACGCCGAGCGCCACCTTCTGGCGGACTACGACGAACTGCGGGGCATGGCCGCGCACTTCGGCGAGCTGCTCACCCCACTGTTGCGCGGGGCTGTGCAGGCCGGATACGTGCGTCCGCGCTGAACCGCGTCGCCGGGTTGTCAATCCTCGCTGGTGGGGCCCAGCAGATCCACGGCCTGCGCGTGGAGCAGGCCGTTGCTGGCCAGCACGGTCTGCCCAAAACGCAGGGGCGCGCCGGTCAGGTTGCTGACCCGTCCGCCCGCCTCTTCCACCAGCAGGACGCCGGCGGCAAAATCCCAGGGCTTGAGGCCCTCTTCATAAAAAATGTCCAGCTTGCCGCAGGCCACATAGGCCAGATCCACCGAGGCCGCCCCCATGCGGCGCAGCCCCTGGGTGCGGGGCAGCGCCAGCTGCAGACGGTCCAGCACACGGTCAAGCCGGTCTGTAAAATCGTACGGGAAACCCGTGCCCACCAGGGCGTCGGCAAGGGCGGCCGCCCGGCTCACGGCAATGGGCGCCTCGTTGCAAAAGGCCCCTTCACCACGCGCCGCGTAAAAGCACTGGTCCAGCATGGGCACGTTGACCACGCCCAGCTCTGCCCGCCCTTCATGCCACAGAGCTACGGAGGTGCCCACCTGCGGGATGCGGTGCACAAAATTGGTGGTGCCGTCCACGGGGTCGATGATCCAGCACAGCCCCGTGGGCTCGGCGTCCGCACGGCTGCTCTCCTCCGCCAGAAAGGCGGCTTCGGGCAATAATGCCCCCAGACGCTCCTTAAGAAAAGCCTCCACGGCCAGGTCCGTCTGGGTGACCAGATCAATGCGGCCCTTGTGGCGCACCTCGCTGGGCCTGGACCAGTGTTCGCGCACAATGCCGCCGCTTTGGCGCACAATTTCCACGCAGTCCCGCCACAGGGACGTCCAAGCCTTCATGCTGCACTATCCTTTCAGTTGATGAAAACGGCGTGGTAAGCCTGCCGGTCCAGCATGGCGCGGGCCGTGCCGCGCAGCACCGTGGTCAGAGGGTCTTTGTCCACAAAGACCTTGAGCCGCGTTTCCTGGGCAATGTACTGGTCCAGTCCCTTAAGTAAAGAGCCTCCCCCGGCCATGAGCATGCCGTTGCGGTAGATGTCCGCCGCCAGTTCCGGCGGGGTTTTTTCAAGAGCGCGCAGCACCGCGCCCAGAATGGCCTGCACAGGCTCGCGCAGGGCCTCACGGATGTGCCCTTCGGTGATCTGCACCACGCGGGGCGCGCCGCAGACCAGATCCTTGCCGGAAACCTCCAGCACGGGGGCATTGGGCTGCGGCAGGGCCGAGCCCAGAATCTTTTTGACGTTCTCCGCCGTGTTTTCGCCCACTTCCATCCGAAAGACGTCGCGCAGATAGCGCTGCACGGCCATGTTCATGGCGTCGCCCGCCACCCGCACGGACTGGGCGTTAGCAATGCCCGCCAGGGTAATGACCGCCACCTCGCTGGTGCCGCCGCCGATGTCCAGCACCAGGTTGCCCAGGGGTTCGTGCACGGGCAGATCCGCGCCAATGGCGGCGGCCATAGGCTCCTCCACCATAGCCACGTCCGCAGCGCCGGCCAGCAAGGCCGAATCAATGACCGCGCGCTTCTCCACCTGGGTGATGCCCGAAGGGATGCAGATGACCATGGAAGGTTTGACCAGCCTGAGCCCCGTAATGGCCTTGCGCACAAAGTAGGCGATCATTTCGCGGGTGACGTCGAAATCGGCGATGACGCCGTCCTTCATGGGGCGCACGGCGCGGATGCGCTGGGGGGTGCGGCCCAGATAGTCTTTGGCGGCCGCGCCCACAGCCAGCACGGCATTCTTGTGGGTGTCGATGGCCACCACGGAAGGCTCGTTGATGACAATGCCTTGGGCGCGGGTATAGAGCAGGGTGTTGGCCGTGCCCAGGTCCATGGCGATATCTTTGGCAAGAAAGCGGAACAGTCGCCTGAACATATTCAGTATTCTTTGCTGCTTCCGGGCATGGGGGCCGTATCCGGGTCATAGACCTGCGGCCCGTCGCTGTGCACCCTGGCCCTGGGCAGCATGGTGCGCAGGCGCACTTTAAGATACAGGTTTTCCAGAAACAGGGCCAGATGGTCCACAGCCTGGCGCACAAAGCTGCGCATGGATTCGTCTATGGGCCGGGGCGTGGTATGAGCGAGGCAGAGCACGCCCCTGGTGCTTTTGTTGACCATCACGGGCATACACATGGCGGCCTGAAAATCCGGCATGTCCGGCAGTTTGCCGAACAATACGGCCGACGGCGCGCCTTCCACGCCTTCGGCCACCACGGGCTGGTCGTTGCGGAAAACCCAGCCTGTAATGCCGCTGCCCATGGGCAGAATGAGCGGCTCCTCACCGGTGAGCAGCAGCCGGGCCGATTCGCTTTCCACACAGTACGTTTCGCCCGGCTGGTCCACTGAGGCAAAAGCGCAGTAGTCAAAGCCCGTGGCCTCCACCATGATGCGCAGGTAGTTGTGCAGAAACTGCGGCCAGCGCTTGTAGCGGAAGCGCAGGTCTTGAATGACGCCCAAGTCTGCGAAATACCGCGGAATATCTCCGGCAAGCTCCTGACGGCCGCGGCTGCCCTGCTGGCGGGCGATGAGCTCTGCAAACATCTGCAGAATTTTGTGGTCCTTGTCCGAAAAGGAATACTGCCGCTTGCTGTCCACGCAGAGAGCGCCGCCCGTGGGCACGGGGCAGCCCATAAAGGCCTTGATGCTGCCTTCCTCCCCGCTGGCATAGTAGCCAAGGTTGCTCTGCCGCTGGTCAAAATTGGGCACCAGCAGGGGTTGACGGTTGCGGACTATCCAGCCCACCAGTCCTTTGCCCGGCAGCACTGTGGCATTGGCGGCGATTTTGTCCCCCAGACTGAAAAAGGCGGTAAGGCGGTGGGCCTCGCCTTCTTCTTCGGGCAGAAACAGCACCACCGAGTAGGCGTCGAACACGCTGCAAACAATGCTTAGTATATGTCTTTCAAGAGAATTGGAGGTCATGGCGGGTGGGGTTGATGGTGCGGCCGCGCCTACGGCGGCGTAAGGGAACGCATTTCTTGTAGCAAAGCGGGCTCAAGCCCGCAACTGCTTTTGCGCCTCGCGTCGGTCCTCGCGGCGGCCCCGGCCCAAGCCCGAATTTGCGCAGGCGCGGATTATCCCGGTTTTACCTCTGGAAATATCTCTGAAAAAAAGCTAAATAGACAAAAAAATCTCTGATGGGGCGTGCGGATGATTAAATGGCAAGAAATTTTCAGCAAAAACGGCCTGCCCTGGCAGGACGCCGCCGAACTTGCCGCCCCGGTCGCCGTCAGCGGACTGCCTGAACTCAAGCAGTTTCTGGACGCGGTGCACATCCGCTTCTGCCTGGTCAAACCCTACCAGGAAAACAAGAATTACCCTCTGGTTGAAAGCCGGGAGCTCCTGCCCTCCTTTGACAACGATATGTTTGAATACAAAGAGCTGCCGGGCTTTGCGCTGGTGGCCTTTGCCCGGCAGCTGGACTATTTTTCCGAAATTTTTCAGTTCGACAAACTTCACCCGGTGATCATTGAAGGCGAAGGCGCCTGCTGCCCGCTGGAAAACCAGGTCATGGAACAAAACCTGCTGACCCTGGCCTCGCGCCTGCCGCGCCGCCACCAGGACGTGTTCCGCCAGCAGTTCCGTTCCGCCGACACGGCGCTGCTGGAAACCTACCCTGCCCTCATGCCCTATCTGCTGAGCATGGACAGGGCCCATGTGCTGGCCTGGGGCGCGGACAACACCTTTCACCTGGCGGGCATCTTTGCCTCCTTTCCTTCCGATATCGACAGCGAACTTAAGCGCTTTGGCATCCGCATCGGCAAGTTTGCCTACGGCGACAACGACATGTACGAACGCAACCGTATGTTCGTGTACCAGTATCTTATGGAGCTCTACGGCTTTCCCATTGTTTCGGAACGACGCACCTCCAGCGCCCTGTTCGCCCGCAAACTGCACAAAATGGGCGAGCGTTTTCTGCTCCGCGTGCTGGGCCAGACCGACCGCACTCTCACCACCTACTTTGCCGGAGGCGAAAACACGCGCTACCCCCGGCTGGAAAAAATCGCCCTGGTGGCCGTGGATCAGGACCAGGAAGAGGCCCTGGAAGTCATTGACCGCGACGGCTTTTTTCTTGACAAGCCCCGGCGCGTGGTCATCCTGCGCATAACCTACCGCCAGCACAGCTTTGATTCCAGCAACGTGCGCCAGGACCGCGCCCTCTCGGTCATTGCTCAGGAAGTGCTGCACCCGCTCACGGGCGAACCCCTGCGCGGGCTCAACATCATCAAGGACACTTCCAACATGTTTCTGCGCCTCAACGACATCGTGCGGGGCGAATACTCGGGACGCATCATTTACAAACGTACCGAAGTGGTAGAAAATACCGACACCCATGAAAAACGCCTCAAATTCCTCTACAGCTGGCTGACCAAGCACCAACGCCGCATGATCAGCTACAGCGACGAATTTTTCTCCAACGTGAGCAAGGTGCTTTCCAGCTACCTCTACTCGCCGGACAACGACGAGGTCTTTGAAAACCTGCGCGAACTTTATCAGGAGGTGCGCACCCGCTTCAGCTACATCCAGCAGGCTCGCCGGGTGCGCATCCTGGAGGACATCTGCCGACGCAGCCACAAGGGCGGCCGCCTCACCTACCGACAGGCCCTGCGCGAGGCCGTGGCTTTGCTCAATGAACTCCAGTTTGAAATAGTCAACTTTTTTCCCGCCCTGGTGGACGACATCATCAACTGCTTGGAACGCATCCTCGGCGACCGCTACCTGCAACGCACCTACCTCGAGCCGCCTGAAGACTCCCTGACCCCAGCCGGTCAGGAAATACGCAAAAACTACGGCCGGCTCGTGGCGCTGCAGGACGGCTTCAAGGCTGTGCGGCGGGCGCGTGGGGGCAAGGATACAGCTGTCGCATGAACGGACCTTTCTTTTATCTGCCCCCGGAAGCCTGGGGGCCCGACGTCTGCCTGGAAGGGCAGGAAGCACGTCACCTGGCGCAGGTGCTGCGCCTGACGCCCGGCTGCGAAGTCGGCTTGCTGGACGGTCAGGGCCGCCGGGGGCGCTTTGTACTGCGCGCGGTGAACAAAAAATCCGCCCGCCTGGAACGCCTGGAAGAAGAAACGCTGCCCCGGCCCAAGGCTTTGGCCGTCATGGCCCTGGCCTTCAGCAAGGCCGTGCGGCGTGGCTTTTTTATGGAAAAGGCCGTGGAGCTGGGCGCTCACGGCGTGTGGCTGTGGCAGGGCGACCACAGCCAGGGCCGACTGCCCGCCGCCGCGCGGGAAACCTGCCGGGGGCAGATGGTGGCCGGGGCCAAACAAAGCGGCAACGCCTGGCTGCCCGATGTGCGCGCCCTCACCGGCGGTGTGGACCAGCTCGTCAGCCTGGCGGCAACGGCCGACTACCGCATTCTGCCCTGGGAAATGCAGGACGGCGTGCCCATGCTCACCCCCGACCTGGCCGGACGCCCTGGCCTCACCGTCTATGTCATCGGGCCTGAAGGCGGCTTTTCAGAGCGGGAGCTTGCGGCCCTGCGCACAGCGGGCTTTACGGCCGTAAGTCTGGGCGGCCGCGTGCTGCGCTGCGAAACGGCGGCCACCCTCTGCCTGGGCCTGCACTGGTGGGCCGCGCAACTGCCCGGCGGCCCGGACGCCGGGGGAGGCAGCCCCGCGTGAGCGTACAACAGCCCTTGCCGGAACGTTTGCGCCCCGACGACCTGAACCTTTTTTTGGGCCAAAGCCATCTGGGAGAGCGGCTGCGTTCGCTCATGCAGGCCAAGCGCCTGCCCAGTCTGCTCTTTTTCGGCCCGCCGGGCTGCGGCAAGTCTACCCTGGCCCTGCTGCTGGCCAAAGGCACGGGGAAAAAGTACCTGCGCCTCAGCGCGCCCGAGGCCGGCTTGCAGCATTTGCGCCGCGCCCTTACGGGCGTGGAAGTGCTGGTGCTGGACGAACTGCATCGTTTTTCCAAGGCGCAACAGGACTTTTTTCTGCCCTTGGTGGAGTCGGGCGAACTGACCCTGCTGGCCACCACTACAGAAAATCCATCTTTCAGCGTCACCCGGCAGTTGCTTTCGCGGCTGCATGTGCTGCGCCTGCGCCCCTTGGGCCATGCGGAAATGCTGGAGCTGGCCCGGCGCGGAGCCAAGGATCTGGGCCTGGAACTGGCCGAACCCGTGGCTGACCTGCTGGCGGGCGTAGCCCACGGCGACGCCCGCACCCTGCTCAATCTGGTGGAATATGTGGCCGTCCTGCCGGAAGACCGCCGCGAACTGGAGCAGGTCAGGGCCGCTTTGCCCGAAATTCTGCAACGCCACGACAAGGACGGCGACAGCCACTATGAGCTGGCCTCGGCGCTGATCAAATCCATCCGGGGCAGCGACGTGGACGCGGCCCTCTACTACCTGGCCTGCCTGCTGGAAGGGGGAGAAGACCCGCGCTTTGTCTGCCGCAGGCTCATCCTTTCCGCTTCCGAAGATGTGGGCCTGGCCGACCCCGCCGCCCTCTCCCTGGCTGTGGCCTGCCAGCAGGCCGTGGAATTTGTGGGCATGCCCGAAGGCTTCATCCCCCTGGCGGAAACCGTCACCTACCTGGCCCTGGCCCGCAAAAGCAATTCCAGTTACGCGGCCTACCTCAATGCCGCGCGCGAGGTAAAGCTCAACGGCGCGCGGGCTGTGCCCCTGCATCTGCGCAACCCTTCCACCCAGCTGCAAAAAGACTGGGGGTACGGCAAGGAATACAAATACCCTCACAATGTTCCCGAATCCTGGGTGCCGCAGGACTACCTGCCGCCCGAACTGGCAGGGCGGCGTTTTTACCAGCCCCGCGACAACGGCGAAGAACCGCGCCTGAGCCAATGGTGGCGCAGGCTGCTTCGCCAGAGCAAAAAAACGGATCCGCAATCATGAATCCCTTTGAGGACGGGGCGCTCTGCGCCAAATTCCTTACCGGCAACGCCTACCGCAGCCCAGATCTGCGCACGGGCCTGTTCAGCCGCATGCTGCCTTCCCTCAGTTTTTACAGCCGCCTGTTCCTGGGCCCGGTGCGCTGGCTGTGCCGCCGCGCCGCCCGCGGCCTGTGCGATGACGCGGCCTGGGTCTACGCCAGCGTCTGGGTAGCGGACCTCATGGAGCGCCTGGGCTGCCCGGTGGAGGTTCAGGGCATGGAGGCCATTGACGCCGTGGACGGCCCCTGCCTGTTTGTGGCCAACCACATGAGCACGCTGGAAACCTTTATGCTGCCCGGCATTATCCGGCCGCGCCGCCCCGTGACCTTTGTGGTCAAGCAAAGCCTCACCACCATGCCCTTTTTCGGTCCGGTAATGCGTTCGCGCGACCCCATTGTGGTGGGCCGCACCAACCCGCGCGAAGACCTCAAGGCCGTATTGGAAGGCGGCCTGGAGCGCCTGCGCAAGGGCATTTCTATCATTGTTTTTCCCCAGCATACCCGCTCCAGCATTTTTGCCCCCCAGCAGTTCAACAGCATCGGCATCAAACTGGCCAAAAAAGCCGCCGTGCCCGTAGTGCCCCTGGCGCTCAAGACCGACGCCTGGGGAACGGGCAAAAAAATCAAGGAGCTTGGACCGGTCCGGCCGGGGTTGCCCGTACGCTTCAGCTTTGCCCCTCCGCTGCAGATCAGCGGTCCGGGCAAAGAAGAACACGCCGCCATCTGCCGCTATATTGACGAACACCTGCGGCAGTGGCAGCGCACGGACGGCATCAATGCCTGAGCAGGCCAGCGCCTGCGACACACCTGAAGCATTCGCCTTGACTTCACCTTTTTGTACTGGTATGACTTCTTGCCAGGATAGTGCACATAATGCAATGTGTTGACGGCGGCGCGGGCTGAACCTGCGACGCAGACGCCGCCGACAAACGGCCGGACCTGCAGCGCCCACGGCAGATCAGGTCCGCAACGTTTGCAGCGGCAAGTTTATGCGCCGGAAAAGACCTGTATAGACCTTTGCGAAGGGCTACGCCAAAGGTTATATGTTTTTTAACGCGCATCCCCATTGACTGTTCCAACAACCAACGCCCACGACCATGACGCAAAAAAACAAGAAAGAAGCTCTGCTCCAGGCGGCCAAAGAACTGTTCGGCGAATATGGCTATGTGGAAACCACTTTCAAAAAAATCTCCGAACGGGCGGGCGTAGCCCTGGGCCTTCTGACCCACCACTACGGCAACAAAGAAAAGCTCTTTCTCGCCTCCGGACTGGACGTGCTGGAACACTTTCTCGTCAAGCTGCGCGAAGCCACGGCCCAGGGACACAACGGCTTTGACGCCGCGCTGCGCTTCTGCAAGGCCTATCTTGATTTTTCCATAGACCCGGATTCCAGCTGGCTCGTGCTGGTGCGATGTTCTCCTTACAGCGATATGAAAACCAAGACGGACCGGGACATCATGGATTCCATGTTCTCTCAGGTGCACCAGGAGCTGGAACGGGTCATCGCCAAGGGCGTGGCCGACGGCAGCATTGTTTCGGTAGACAGCCACGCCACCGCGCAGGTCATCATTTCGCTCATGGTGGGGGCCAACCGTACCCGCGTGCTTACGCCTTACGCCGCACCGGATCTCTATCAGGAAGTGCTGGACTTCGTGGCCCGCTCCATCCGGCCCTGACTGCGGTTCAGGCTGCGGCCCTGTTCGCCGCCTTTCGCCAACACCCAGAGCCCGCGCCAGCCCCTCCGCCCGCAACCGACGGGGGCTGCGTCCGTCCAGAGGCCGCCGCCCCCCTCCCGCCGAAATGGTCTGGGGCAGATTACCTTTGAGAATATGCCTTCTCAAAGGTTACGGCGCGTTCGTTCCGGAGCTGAACCGCGCAAAGGCATGGCGGTGCTGTCCTCATCCGGCGCCAGCGCTGCTGTCTTTGCCCGCAACTTCCTTCATTGTAATGGGCCAAGCTCCAGCGTCGCAACGGCTGCAGCTGCGCTTGCGCCTCTCCGGCGGGCGTCTGCTTACGCAACCGCCAGGACATTGCACCTTTGCAAGGCCCTGAACGCGGCTGCCCCCGTTCCCCCTGCCTTGTCCCGCCCCTCCTGCCGGGGCAGCCCCTTTTCGTTTCCACACGGGCTTGTCAGCCTTTGTCCGTCGGCTGCCCGGCGATGGCGGCGCTTGCTGTTTGCCCTTCTTTTGCGGTACCATCGCCATGTTGGCATTTCCTCAACCGCTTTCAGGAGGCCGTACATGCCCCGTTATCTGCAACTGCCCGTCCTTCTGCTCCTGACGGGCAGCCTGTTGTTGTCCGGTTGCGCCAGCAAGTACGGCGCACAACAAACCAAGGTCAATTATTATCCCCAGTGCTATCAGCCCGTCAGCGCCCTCCGTCAGGATGAGAACAGCACGGGTTCCAGCACGGCCGCAGGGGCCGTGGGCGGCGCACTGCTGGGAGCGCTCATCGGCGGGCTTGCCACCGGCAAGGTGCAGGGCGCGGTGGCCGGAGCCGCCGCCGGCGGCGCAGTCGGCGCTGTGGGCGGCAATATTTACGGCAAATCCCAGGCTAAAAAGCGTGATGCGGCTTACGTGGAAAGTTACAACCGGCAGTTGGGCGCCGAGGCGGCCAGCATGAACCGCTCCACCGCCGCCGCCAAAGTGGCCGCCAAGTGTTACGACGAACAATTCAAACTGGCCGCCGACCAGTTCCGGGCCGGACAGATCTCCCGTCTGGGATTTCAGCAGCGCTACGACGAAATCCGCAGCGGTCTTGCAGAAACTTCGTATATTCTGGGTGACACCGCCGCCACCATGGCCCGCAAGGACGGCGAATACCGCCAGGCCCTCGCCGAACCCTACGCCACCGCACAGCCGACGGCCGCCACAGCCCCTGCCGGCAAAAAAACCAAAACCGCCAAACCGGCCGCCCCCAAAAGCAATGTGGCGGCCTCGGCTTCGGAATGGAAGCAGTCCCGGCAGGATCTGGAAAGCACCAAAAACGACCTGGACCAAAGGGTGACCAGCTACGACGAGACCGTCAAAAATCTTCTGGGCTGAGGCCGCACGGACAGCCTGACCGTGTGCCGTCCGTTCCCGGCCCCGGCCCCGTTCCCGGCCCCGGCCCCGTTCCCGGCCCCGCCCCATTCCCAGCACGGACCGGGGACGTCGTTTCCGGCGCGGCTGCAGGCGCGCAAAAGCCTGCGGCTCCGCTGCCTTGCAGGTGCAGGCAGGTCGTATGCAGGCGGCGTAAGCAACCGCCCGTCACACAGGTGTAAGCGCGCGTTTTTTGCGCTGGCAAGCACCGAAGTGAGCGTAGTAAAATCTTTGAGAATGGATACTCTCAAAGTTGCAATGCTTTCCTTTAAAGGTATAGTGCCACGTGGAGCGGCGCATGGAACAATCCCAGCAGCAATCCCCCCAGCAGGACCCCCAGCAGGTCCGGCAGCCCGATCCGGCAACGGACGTCACAGACGCGGCCCCGCGCCCCTGGTACGCCCGGCCGCTGCTCTGGTCCCTGCTTCTGCTGCTGGCCCTGGCCCTGCTGGCCGCCTGGCTGTTCTGGCAGGAGCGACAGGCCGCTCTTGCCGCGCAGGCCCGCCTGGATCAGGAAACCGCCGCAGCCCGTGAGCACAACGCCGAGCTGGCGGCTTTTCTGCAGCGGCTGCGGGCTCTGCTCACCCAAGACCCCTGCGAAGTGCAGCGGCAGCTGCCCCTGCTCACGCCCCCCGTCGGCATCACCTGGCCGCCCTTGGGCGTGACCGCGCCCGGACAAAGCCCGACGCCGAAGGCGGCCGCAGAGGCCGAAACCCCGGCCACCGCAGCGGCCACGCCCCACACAACGCCCGCCCCGACCGCGCAGGCCGCCCAGCCCGGCAGCGTGGCGGCGCTGCTGGAACAGGCCACCGTGCTGGTCCTGGCCCTGCGGCCTGAAGGGCTGGTGCTGGGTTCGGGCTTTTTTGTGGCCCAGGGGGCCGTAGCCACCAACGCACATGTGGTGGCGCAAGCCAGTCAGGTCGTGGTGGTCAACAAGGCTCTGGGCAAGCCTCTGGCCGCCACTGTCAAAGCCCTGAGCGTGAACAACAACGAAGATTTCGCCCTGCTGGCCGTGCCGGACGCGCCCGCCATCACGCCCCTGGCCTTCACCGATACGGTAAGCCGCACCCAAAGGGTCAGCGCTTGGGGCTTTCCCGGCGCGGTCACCACGGACGATCCCAAATTTGCAGCCCTTTTGCGCGGCCAAAGCGCCCAGGCCCCGGAAGTGGTCTATACCGACGGCGTGGTGAGCGTGGTGCTGGACCGCACGCCGCCCCTTATCGTGCACACGGCCACGGTTTCCCAGGGCAACAGCGGCGGCCCCCTGGTGGACGAGCAGGGCCGGGTGGTGGGCATCAATACCGCCATCAAACTGGACGACGCCTCCTACCGGCAGTCCAGTCTGGCCATTGTCAGTGCGCGCCTGGCGGACTTTTTACGCAAGGCCGGCCTGACCGTGCGCCGTGACGCGCCCGCCGCCGCAGGAGGCCGGTCATGAGCGTGCGCATCGCCACCAGCCTGCGCGGGCGCATGCGCGCCCTGGCCAGTCAGGGGATATTTGCCACGGACTGTTACGAGCAGCTGCACACGCTGGTGCTCAACCATCTGGGGCAGGAGCACGCCGCCCTGCTGGCCGAACCCCAGCACAACAGCCAGAACGACAGCGTGGACTGGTACGCCGCAGGCCAGGGCCCGGCCGTGCCCCTGACCGATCTGCCGCCGCAGGAAGCGGACACCTTGCGCGCCAAAGCCGGAGGTCTGGCCAGAGACATCCGGGGGCTTTCCGAAAGCCTCACGGCAGACGCCCAGGCCCGCCAGGCCCTGGCCGGACAGATGCTGCGCCTGGCCCTGCAGCACCCCGCGCCCGAAGACCTCTGGAGCGTGGACGGCAGGCCCGTGCTTGTCAACTGGGGTTTTGGGCCCAGCAGCGGCAGCGCCCAGCCGCAGGACCTGGCCCGTCTGGGCCCGGCCGCCCCCCCGCCGCCTCCGGCAATGCCCGCAGCCGTGGCCCCTGCAGCCAGGCCGGGCTGCCTGCCCTGGCTGCTGCCTCTGCTTCTGCTGCTTTTGCTGCTTTGGCTTCTGGGCGCGGCTCTGGGGCTTTTACCCCCGCCCCTGCCCACGGGCTGCACGCCGGTGGACCGCACGGCCCTTACGGCAGAAGAACAGAAAACCGCCGCCCAGGAGGACGAACTCGCCCTGCTCTGGCGGCAGCTGCAGGAGCGCGCGGCCCAGTGCAAGCCAGCAACGCCCCCCGTGGCGGAAAAGAAGCCGGCGCCGGTCGCGCCGGAGCCGGAAGTGGTTACGCCCTTCTTTGGCGAAACGCCGGCAACGCCGCCGGAACCCGTCAAACCCAAAGAACAGCCCAAGCCGCAGCCCAAACCCAAGGTCGAGCCCAAGCCCGTGGAACAGCCCAAACCGCAGCCGCAGAAAAAAAAGAATGAGGATCTGAACATTCCCAAAGACGCTGCCAAAAAGAACGACCTGAGCTTTCTGGAAGGCTGCTGGACCAGCGAAACGGGCCTCTATTCCCATCCGTCCAACGAACCCATCGTGGCGGAATACTGCTTTGATAAAAGCGGCAAAGGTCGCCGTTTCGTGCGCGAACGCAACGGCCAGGTCTGCAGCGGCACGGCCACGGCGCGCTTCCAGGGCGGCAACCTGCAGTTTGAGTCCAACCAGGCCCGCTGCCCACGCGGCGGCACCTATGTGCCGCAGAAGGTGGAGTGCACGGGCAGTGAAAACACCACCCAGTGCAAGGGCAGAGAATTGGGCGGGGCCAACCACAAGTGGGACGCCCGCTTCAGAAGGAAGTAGCATGGACGCCATTCCCCGGTATCTTTCCCCGGTCAGCATCATCCCTGGCGGCTGCCCGCAGTTTCTGGATTTTGAACTGCCGACGTCCGACCTCGCGTCGTTGAAGCGCTATTTTTATGAAGAGGTGCGACAGCCGGAAGCCAACGCCCCGGATATGCCGGATGCGACGGAAAACCGTTACAAACACCTGCTGCACTGCCTGCGGGAAGAAAAAACGGACACCAGCCAGAGCGGAACCTATGTGGACATGATCACCGGGCAGCCCTGTGGAACCCCTGACGACGGCGAACTCAAGATATATGCCAAATCCGCCCTGACGGAACGGGACCTCTGGCAGGGGCAGTGGCTGCCCGTACCCTTTCTGCGCACCCTGGACCAGTTCTGGCCCGATGGAGGCAAGCGCTTTGAGTACGGCCCCTCCAACTGGGTGCGGGCCAGGGTCACCCCCTCGGATCGGCATCCCGGCATGACGCGCGTGGTCCTGCTGTTTGACACCACCGTGGAAAATCGGCCGGAACAGGGCGAACGCTACTATGCCCTCTCGCCCCAGGACGTGACGGACCACGGGCACTTTATGCTGGCCCACCATGTGCGCGACAACGCCTGGTTTCTCAACGCGCCCTGGGTGGACGAGTGGCTGGCCGGGCTCTACGACACCCTGAAGCAGGCCGAATCTTCCGAACGCGGTCGGCGCGGCTCCTGGCGGGACCACACCGCCAACGTGCTGGAGCACCTGGCCTCCTACCTCACCTGGCTGGAAATCCTGCAGAAAGCCTGCGGACACCTGGCCGTACAGGTCATCAATCCGGACCGGGACACCCCCGTGGACGTGGACCTGGTGCTGGACATCGGCAATTCGCGCACCACGGGCATTCTGGTGGAAACCCTGCCCCAGCGCGTCACCAACCTCAACGACAGTTATCTGCTGGAACTGCGTGACCTGAGCGAGCCCGAAAACGTCTACGCCGAACCTTTTGAAACTCGCGTGGAATTTGTGGACGCCCAGTTCGGCAACGACGCCCTTTCCCGCCGCTCCGGCCGACAGACGCCCGCCTTTGCCTGGCCCTCGGCCGTGCGCATCGGGCCGGAGGCCGCCCGCCTGGCCACCCAGGCCGTGTGCGCCGAAGGCACCACGGGCATGTCCAGCCCCAAACGCTACCTTTGGGACGAACGCCCCTGGCTGCAAAGCTGGCGCTACAACACGGGCGGCAGGGCAGAGCCCATGGTCAGCCGCGGGCTCTTCCCCCGGCAGCTCAACCCCCTGGGCACGCCCCTGGCCTGCTTCGGCGACCCCCTGTTCAAAAAAAGCCCGGCCCTGCGCAAGCAGCAGGCCGAACCCATCTTTGAATCCCTGTTCACCCGCTCTTCACTCATGCTTTTTATGCTGGGGGAAATCCTCACCCAGGCCCTGGTCACCATTAATTCCCCGGCCACCCGCGCCCGCCGGGAGCAACCCAATCTGCCCCGCCGCCTGCGGCGGCTCATCTTTACCGTGCCCACGGCCATGCCCGTGGCGGAAAAACGCATCTTCCGCCGCTGGGTCACCTGGGCCGTGCGGGTAGTCTGGCAGGCCCTGGGTTGGAGCCAGTGGTACGCGCCCGCGCCTGCGGTCCAGACCGGGGGCGACTACCGCCAAAGCCCGCTGGTGCGCTGCGACTGGGACGAAGCCAGCTGCTCCCAACTGGTGCTCCTCTATAACGAACTGGCCGTCAAACAGCACGGTGACGCCCACCACCTCTTCCGTCTCATGGGCAAACCCCGCGCGGCCTGCGGCAACCGGCCCTGCGTGCGCATGGCTTCCATAGACATCGGCGGCGGCACTACTGACCTTTCCATTACCACATTTGAGCTGGCCAGCGGCGAAGGCGATACCCCCCGCATTGTGCCCCATACCGCATTTCGCGATGGTTTTAACATCGCCGGAGATGAAGTGCTGCGCGAAGTGGTGGCCAACCACGTCATCCCAGCTATCGGCAAGGCGTTGGAAGCCCAGGGCCTGGCCGAACCCCGCGCCCTGCTGGGCCAGCTTTTCGGCCGGGACGCCATCGGCATGTCGCAGGAAGAACGCAATACCCGCGTACGCCTGGTGCGGCAGATCGCCGTGCCCGTGGCCCTGGGCCTGCTGGCCGCCTGCGAGAATCCGGATCTGGACGGCCTCAACCAGACCTGCCCGCTGGAGCGTTTTTTTGAAGCCGACCCCCGGCGCAACCTTGCGGCCGGGGCCGACGACCCGCCCGCTCCGGGACAAAACGGCACAGATGCCAACGCCAAAAACGCTGTCAATGACGGCAGGAGCCGCCCCCTGTCCGCCGACCTGCCGCAGGACGCCGCCGCCCAGCCCGGCCAGGACAACGTCCGCGAAGGGGACGCCGCCGATGCGCCCTTCTTTGCCGCACCCGCGCCCCGTCCCCAGCAGGACACCTTGCGGGCCGTGGAAGAGCTGGTGCGCCGCGCCGCACCCGCCATCCAGCGCTTCAATATTCTGGACGTGCCCATCCAGGTCTGCCCGGCCGCTGTGGGGGCCACCATCCGCGCCACCCTGGGCGGTCCGCTTTCTGCCCTCTGCGAGCTGGTGCACATGTACGACTGCGACGTGCTGCTGCTCACCGGCCGCCCCAGCGCCTGGTCGGCTGTGGTGGATTCGGTGCTGGCCCGGCTGCCCGTGCCGCCGGACAGGATCATCCCCATGCGGCGCTACCGCGCGGGGGCCTGGTACCCCTTTGCCGACGCTCTGGGCCGCATCAGCGACCCCAAAACTACCGTAGTGGTGGGGGCCATTCTCTGCGCTCTGGCCGACGGACACCTGGAAGGTTTTTCCTTTGATTCCGCATCGCTGCGCCTGACTTCCACAGCGCGCTACATTGGCGAAACAGACATCAACGGCCAGCTGCGCCGGGCCAAGGTCTGGTTTACCGTGGACGTGGACAGCAATGAGGGCAGCGAACAAAGCCGCAGAGTAGCCTTCAGCGGTCCCCTTTCCATCGGCTACCGCCAACTGGACGCCGAGCGCTGGCCTACCACCCGCTACCACCTGCTGACGTTTGCGGATGAGGCGGCGCGCTCCCGCGCTGCGGGACGCCTGCCCTATACCGTGGAAGTGCGTCTGAGCGTAGCGGACGTCTGGGACGACGCCCCCCRCACTGTCGACGGGGACGAAAACCGCAGCGAAGGCGAGTTCCACATTGACGCCATTGAGGACAACCAGGGTCGCAACGTGGACCGGCGCGATCTGGAAATCCGCCTGCAAACCCTCAAACTGGACGAAGGCTACTGGCTGGACACGGGCATCGTGACCGACGCCGGCTGATATGGGGAACGTCATGCAACAGCAGGATAGCGAACTGGCGCGGCACTGCCGCCAACTGGCCGAAACCGCCCGTGAAGCCGGCGGCTGGCTTGCGGACAACGCCGCTCTGGTGGGCGGCGAACGCGCGGCCCTGCAAAAGGACATGCGCCAGGCGGCCCGTTTTTTCAGCAAATGCGAGCAGGCGGCCGTGCGCAAGATGTGCGTGGGCGTCTTTGGCCCCAGTCAATCGGGCAAGTCCTACCTTATCTCCGCCTTGGCCAGCAATGCGGCGGGCGTGCTGCTGGCCGACTTTTGCGGTGCAGAACACGATTTCATCAAAGAAATAAACCCGGAAGGCGGCAAGGAATCCACAGGCCTGGTCACCCGCTTCACCACTACCAGGCCCGAAGGCGTCAGCGCGGCCTATCCCATCCGCCTGCGCCTGCTGTCGGAAACGGACGTGGCCCGCGTGCTGGCCAACACCTACTATGCCGACTGCGACCACAAAGACGCCCCCGATGCCGACGCCCTGCGCGCCGCCCTGGAGGCCCTGGCCGCCCGCGCCGCCGCCGCGCCCCTGTCCGGCGGCCTGAGCGGCGACGATGTGGAAGAATTGCGGGATTATGTGCACAAAAACTTCGCCTCCCGCCCGCGCGTCCAACTGCTCCAAAACGGCTACTGGGCGCGGGCCGTGGAGCTGGCCCCCCGCCTGAATCTGGAAGACCGCGCCGCGCTGCTGGGCCTGATCTGGGACAGCGTGCCGCAGTTTCAGGCCGTCTATCTGGAACTCTGCGCGGCTCTGCGCGACCTGGGCAACCCCACGGAGGCCTTCTGCCCGCCCGAAGCGCTCATCCCGCGTGCCAACAGCATCATTGACGTGGCCCGTCTGCACGGTCTGGGCACGCCTGCCGGGGACGACACCTTGTCCGTCACCACCGACGCGGGCCGCACAACACGCCTGCCCCGGGCCGTCGTCACGGCCCTCACGGCCGAGATTACCATCTACATGCGCGAAAAACCTGATGATTTCTTTGACTACACCGACCTGCTGGACTTTCCCGGCTACCGGGCGCGCTACAAATTCACCAATCTGCGTGAGGCCTTGGAAAGCAAAAAGGAAACCCTCAAGGAACTGTTCCTGCGCGGCAAGGTGGCCTATCTTTTTGAGCGCTATCGGGAGGAAAAAGAACTCACCAGCATGCTGCTCTGCATCGGCCCCAGCACCCAGGAGGTGCAGGATCTGCCCCAGGCCGTTTACGAGTGGATCTGCTCCACCCACGGCGAACAACCGCAGATGCGCGCGGGCAAGCCCCCGGCCCTGTTCTTTGTGCTCACCAAGATGGACATGGAATTTGAAAAAAAGGCCGGCTCCCCCTCAGTGGAAACCCGCTGGACCACCAGACTGGAATCCTCTCTGGTCAACTTTTTTGGCCAGATGCACGACTGGCCGCAAAACTGGGACGGCGTGCACCCCTTCAACAACGTCTTTTTGCTGCGCAATCCCAATTTTCTCTGCGAGGCCATCTTCACCTACGACCAGCGGCGAGAAACCGGCATTCGCCCGGAGCAACGCGCATTTGTGGAAGAAGTGCGCCAAGCCTTCCTCCAGTCCCCCCTGGTGCGGCGGCATGTGGCCGACCCGGAAACTGTCTGGCAGGCGGCCATGACCCTCAACGACGGCGGCGTTTCCCTGCTGCGCGAACGCCTGCGGCCCCTGTGCAACCCGGAGCTCAAACGCCGACAGATCAGCGTGAGCCTGACGGAACGCAACGCCCGTCTGCGCACGGCCCTGGCCCCCTTCTATCGCAGCGACGACAGGGAAGAACTGCGCCGCCAAAAAGAACAGCTCGCCCGCACCCTGGCCGCGCTGCTGGCCGGCGTGGCGGAAAAACAGCTCTTCGGCGCGCTGCTGCGCCGTCTGCAGGTGCGGGACGAAGACCTTTACGAACTGTGCTGCAACGCCTGGCAAAACCCGACCTTTGGCGAGGCCCCGACCGCGCAGGTGGTGGGTACCCGTGTGGCTGCCAGTGACATCCTGAGCGATATTTTCGGCGACGCTGCTCCGGCCGCACCGGTACAGGAAACCGCCGCCACAGCCAGGGACACGGCGGGCGCGTTCGCCACTATGGTACTGGACCACTGGATCGAACGCCTGCGCCAGTTCGGCGGCAGCACAGAAGTGCGCACACTGTTCGGCCTGCCCGCGCGGGAGGTAGACCAGCTCTGCCACGAACTGGTCCAGGCCGCCGCCCGCTGCCGGCTGCGGGAAAACCTGGAGGCTGAATTGCGCGGCAACACGGCCTACGGCAACCTGGCCCGCGAGCGACAGGTCTGGAAGCAGGTCAGTCTGGCGGCGGACGCCATTAACGCCTTTGTGGACTGGCTGGACTTTGACCCCCGCAACAAAAGCCGGGCCGAGCGCACCCTCACCCAGGGAGGCAAGGCCGTAAGCCTGTTCGATCCGCCTCCGGATATAGTGGGCGAACCCCACATTGGCGAGCAGGAAGCCCCCTACGACCGCCTCTGGTATACGGACTGGCTGCGCGCCCTGGTGGCCAACATCATGACGAACGTGGATTTTGACGGCCAGCAGAACGTGAATCCGGAACAAAATAATCGCCTGCGCGACATCCTGCAGGTTTTCAAGGACTAGCCATGCGCGCCACCATCACTGCGGACGCCGGGCGCGGCCCCGGCTGTGCCGTTATTGTCATTGCGGACGCCCCGGAAACGGCCGGGCCGGCATTTCTTCTCCGCCGGGCTTCGGACCAGAAAAGCCTCACCACCGCCGGCTGGCAGGAAAACGAAACCCGCCTCAGCCCCGACCACTGGGAACGCCAGGGCGCAGACCTGCGCCTGCTGGTGGGCCCCGCCGTGGTGGACGCGCTGGACGATCTGGACGCCTACCGCCTGACCTTGGTCAATGCCGCGCCCTGCGTGCTGCAGGTAGGACCGCTGGTCTATTCGCCCATGCGCGGCGGGCACGGCCTGGCGGACGCCGCGCCCACGCCGGCCCCGGATCCCGAACCGGAACCGGCCCCATCGCCCACCCCGGAGCCCGCAGCGCCGCCGGAAGAAGCCGCTCCGGCAGAACCAACGGCGGAAGGCCTCAACGCGCCCGACGCGCCACCCCTGGCCCTGGAGCCAGAAGCGCCCGCCCCCAGGCGCAATCTGCCCTTGCTCCTGATCCTGGGTCTGTTGCTCCTGGCCATTCTGGCTTTTGCCCTGTGGTGGTTTGCCCTGCGCGGGCCGGTCGCGCCGTCGGCCCCCGCCGCAACGGCAGACACGCCCGCCGCAAGGGGAAGTACAGACGCGGCCGCTCCGGCACAGCAGCAAGCTGAACAGGCGCAGAGCACACCGGCGCAGCAGTCCCCCCTGCGCATGGCCAGAGAAATGCTGCGCGGTCAGGCCCAGCCGGAACAGAGTCTGAGCGCGGCCGGTCCCCTGCGTACGCCGCAGGCGAGCCCGGAACAGAGCGACGCGGCCTTTCTGCTGCTGGAAGACGCGGCGCAAAAGGGCAATGCCGCGGCCATGTACATGGTGGCCCAGTTTTATGACCCACAAAGCAGGCTGCCGCGCGGCAGCCTGCCTGTGGACCTGACCCAGGCCAGACGCTGGTATGAAGCAGCCCTACAAAAGGGCCACGCTGAAGCCCGCCCGGCCCTGGACGCCCTGCGCGCCTACGCCAAAACCCAGGCGGACAAGGGCGACGCCGAAGCCGCCGCCCTGCTGCAGGACTGGAAATAAGCGAGGAAAAACCATGCTCTCCCTTCTCCGCCCCGTACGGCGCGTGTGTTGTTGCCTGTTGCTGGCCCTGACCGCCCTGCAGCTGAGCGCGTTGTGGGCCGAGGCCGCCCCCCTGCTGCAAGAGGGCAAAAAAAGCCTCTACCAACGGGTGGTCAGCCACCCCGGCGCGGCCCTGCTGGCCGAACCCAAGGCCGACGCCGCCGTGCTGACCCAGGCGGTGACGCCCTTCACCGTATTCTATGTCTACGCCCGGCAGGAGGGCTGGCTTCAGGTGGGCGTTTCCACCAGTCAGCCCCAGGGCTGGCTGGAAGCGGCCAAGACCACGGCCTGGAACCAGTCCCTCACCCTGCTTTTCTCACCCCGCACCGGCCGCGACCCCGTGCTCTTTTTCCGCACCCGGCAGGCCCTGGACGACCTTTGCGCCGCGCCGGACATGGAAACGCGCCTGACCGCGCTGGAAGCGCAGGCCGCCGCCCTGCGCGCCCAAAGCGCCCCCGCACCGGAAAGCCTGCCCATTGTGGCCGCGGAACCGGCGGACGCCGCCGGGGCCGTTTCTGAAAAGCGCTTCTACCTCATGCCCATTCTGGACATGAAAGACCCTTACGCGGGCGTCAAGTTCCTGCAGGTGGCCTCCATTGATCCCGGCAACTACGGCAAGAACAAAAACGCGCCTTCAGGCCCGCCCAAAACCGGCATTGCCCTGGTGCTCGACACCAGCATTTCCATGAAGCCCTATATTGACCAGAGCCTCAACGTGGTGCGCCAGATCTACGACAGCATTGAAAAAAGCAACCTGGCCGACAAGGTGGGCTTTGCCGTAGTGGCCTTCCGCAGCAGCACCAAGGCCCGGCCCGGCCTGGAGTACACCACAAAAGTGGTCAGCGACTTTGCCACGGCCAAGGACCGCAAAAGTCTGGAAAACAACCTCGCCAAGGTACAGGAGGCCACAGTTTCCAGCCACGACTTCAATGAAGACTCCCTGGCGGGCGTGCAGGCCGCCGTGCAGGACCTCAACTGGGGACCCTACGCCTCCCGGCTCATCCTGCTTATTTCCGACGCCGGGCCGCTCAGGAGCACGGATCCCTACGCCTCCGTGCGCATGGGCCCCAGCGAAGTCAACGACCTGGCCCGGCAAAAGGGCATCTGGATCACCGCGCTGCACGTCAAAAGCCCCGCAGGACGGGCCAACCACGCCTATGCGGAACAGAGCTACCGCGCCCTGAGCCGCCTTTCCGGCGAAAAGTCCAACTACCAGGCCGTGGCCGCGCCCACGCCGCAGGCCGGGGCCGCCCAATTCGCCGCCGTGACCAAAACCCTGGCTTCGGGCATGCTGGACATGGTCCGCAACACGGCGGCGGGCAAGATCATGACCAAACCCAAGGACGAAAAACCGCAGAAGGAAACGCCGGAAACTGAAGCCGCCCGTCTGGCTGCCACGCTGGGCTACGCCATGCAGTTGGAATACCTGGGCCGCGCGCGGGAAAATCAGGCCCCCAGCGTGGTCAACTCCTGGATAGCGGATATGGATCTGGCCCGCCTGGCCCGCAAGGAGCAGGTCCCCAGCGTGGAGGTGGCCGTACTCCTGACCAAAAATCAGCTCAGCGACCTGAGCAGCCAGCTTAAAACCATTATCGACAATGCCGAACGCACCAAAAAAACCGACGCGCGCGACTTTTTCCAGGGGGTGCTTTCCGCCTCCACCCGCATGGCCCGCGACCCCAACTTGCCCACCCAGGGCAAAACCCTGGCCGAACTGGGCGTGCTGGCGGAATTTCTGGACGGCCTGCCCTATAAGAGCGACGTCATGCTGCTGCGCGAGGAAGACTGGTACCGCATGAGCGTGGGCGAACAGACAACCTTCATCAACCGGCTCAAGTCCCGCCTGGCCCGCTATGAAGAATACGACCGCGACCGCGCCAACTGGGAAAACTTCGGCCAGACTGACGCCGGGGAGTGGGTCTACCGTGTGCCCTTGCGCATGCTGCCCTGAGGCAGCCGCGCCCGCGCAGCCGCTTGCGCCCACCGCCGCCCCTGCGGCGGACCCGGTGTTCCGGCTGCGTCGGGTGCGCAAGACCCGCCCCGGCGACGCGGGCTTTTGCCTGCGCATAGACCGGCTTGACGTGCCGCGCGGCTCCCTGCTGGCCCTGGTGGGCCCCAGCGGCTGCGGCAAAAGCACGGCCCTGGACCTGCTGGCCTGCGCCTTGCGGCCCGACGCGCCCGCGTCCGCCCCTTCAAAAACGGAACAAGCCGCACCGGAAAAAACCGCCTTTACCTTCGCGCCCACGCCGGACACGCACACGGACGTGCTGGCCGCCTGGGAGCACGGCGGCACGGACGCTCTGGCCCGGCTGCGCCTGCGCCACCTGGGCTATGTGCTGCAGACCGGCGGTCTGCTGCCATTTCTCACTGCGCAGGAAAATATTCTGCTGCGCTGCCGCGCCCTGGGCCTTACGCCCGCGCGGCCCACGGCTGTCCCCCACGTTTTGGGCAAGGCTTCCGCCACGGCTCCCGCCAAGGATCTTGGGGGCGCCGCCGATGAAGTGGCCGCACGTCTGGGCATCACAAAACTGCTGCACCAGTACCCGGCCACCCTGTCCGTGGGCGAACGCCAGCGCGTGGCCATTGCCGCGGCCCTGGCCCACAGCCCTGCGGTGGTGCTGGCGGACGAGCCCACCGCCGCCCTGGACCCTCTGCACGCGGACGCCGTGCTGCGCCTGCTGGCCCAGCTGACGCGCGAAGGCGGCATCACCGTCATCATGGTCACCCACAACAGGCAAGCGGCCCAGGACGCTGGTTTCACCCCCGTGCCCGTACGCCTGACTGCCACGGGGGACGCGACCCTGGCCCGCATCGCCTGGCCGGACGCGGAAGAGCCGGACGCCACGACGCCGGACCAGAGCCGCCCGCCCCACAGGGCCGACAAGGAGGTCCGGTCCTGATGGCCGCCCGTACCCACCGCGTCATGTGCCGGCTGGCCTGCCGGGACTATCTGCGCGAAGCGCTGCTCTCAGCCTGCGCCGTGCTGGGCCTGGCCGCCGTGCTCACGCCCCTGCTGGTGCTCTACGGCGTCAAATTCGGCGTGGTGCAGACCCTCACGGACAGACTGCAGCACGACCCCCGCAACCTGGAAGTAAGCCCCGTCAGCAGTGGGCGTTTTACCCTGCAGGATGTGGAAAAATTCGCCGCACGGCCTGACGTGGCCTTTGCTCTGCCCCGCACCCGCGCCATCGCCGCGACCATGGACCTGCGCAACGGCAAGGAAGGCGCGCGCAAAACCGTGACGGCTTCCCTGGAGCCCAGCGCCGCGGGCGACCCCCTGCTTGCCCGCTATGGCGTCCCCGCACCCGTCATGCCCGCCCAGCCTTTGGCCGCGCCCGTGGAGGTGACGCTTTCCGCCCCGGCGGCGGAAAAACTGGGCTGCAGCCTGGGGGACACGCTTACGGGCACGCTGGAGCGTCGCTATCAGGGGCAGGTGCAGCGGGCGCGCGTGACTCTGCGCGTGGCGGGCGTCCTGCCTTTGGCCGCACAGCAGAAGGATGTGGCCTTTGTGCCCTTGCCCCTGGCCCAGGCAACGGAGGACTACCGCGACGGCCGCGCCGTGCCGGAGCTGGGGACGGCCCAGGGCTGGACCGGCGAACCGCGACCGGAAGGCCCACGCCTCTACCCCGGTTTCCGCCTGTACGCCTCCTCCCTGGAGGCCGTCACGGGTCTGCGGGAGTTTTTCGCCGGGCAGGGGTTGGAAGTCTACACCCATGCGGCGGAAATCGAACAGGTGACCAGCCTTTCCCGCGCCCTGAACACCGTTTTTGCACTCATCTGCGCGGCCGCCGCCGCCGGATTTCTGGCTTCCACAGCCAGCAGCGCCCTGGCCGGGGTCAAACGCAAGGAACGCATGCTGGGGCTGCTGCGTCTCACGGGCTTCGGCACCGGCGCATTGCTGCTCTTTCCTCTTGTGCAGGCCCTGCTCACCGCCCTGCTTGGTACGGCCACGGCCATGGGCGTCTACGCCGCGGCCGCTGCGGTCATCAACCATCTTTTCGCGGCCAGCCTCGGCGATATGGAGCAGGTCTGCCGCCTGCTGCCCAGGCATGTGCTGCTGGTCTTTGCCGCCGTAGCCGGCCTGGCCCTGACCGCGGCTCTGGGCCCGGCCTTGCGGGCTACCCGCATTGAGCCWTCGGAGGTCATCCGCGATGTCTGACATACGCCTGCGCTTCGGTTTGTTGCTTTGTCTGACCGTTCTGCTGTTTTCCCCGCCCGACGCCCACGCCGCCCTGGAACGCAAAACCGCCGTGAGCGCGGCCGCCGCCTGCAATCCCCAGCCAGAGGCAGAGGACATCGTGCTGCCCATGCCCTGCGGCCTGAGCATGGCCTTTCGCCTGGTGGCCGTGCCCGCCAAGGGCCTGCTCTGGGACATGCCCCTGCGTCCAGGCCTGGACGACAGCGCCCACCAGGACCGGGCCTTCTACGACCGCCGCTACAACGCCGCCCTTTCCGGTGCGCTGACCCTGGCGGACCTGCCCCCGTCCTGGCGCGCCCAGGCCCCCAAGGGTGAACACTTTTTCTACCTGATGGCCAAATACGAGGTTTCCAACCTCCAGTGGCGGGCGGTCATGGACAACGCCTGCCCCAACGTGCAGCAGCCCGATGCGGACGCCGCCCGCCCGGTGACGGACATCAGCTGGTACGACGCCGTGGACTTTACCCGCCGCTACACCACCTGGCTTTTGCAGGACGCCCCGGAGGCCCTGCCCCGCTTTGCCGGCGACAAACGCAACGTGGGCTTTGTGCGCCTGCCCACGGAAACCGAGTGGGAATACGCGGCGCGCGGCGGCCAGACCGCCGGGGCCCAGCAATTGCTGGATGAAGACTTCTTTGCCCTTCCGGCCGGGGCCCGCAAGGCGGACTACGCCGTGTACCGAGCCGCTGCAGGCCCGCAGGCCGAGGCCACGGCCAATATTGGTTCGCGCAGGCCCAATCCTCTGGGTCTTTATGACACGGCGGGCAATGCGGCGGAAATGGTCCTGGACACGTTCCGCTTTTCCGTGGCCGGGCGGCTGCACGGCTCCGCCGGAGGGTTTGTGCGCAAGGGCGGTTCCTTCCTTTCCGACGATGCGGGCATTTTACCCGGCCGCAGAGAAGAGGCAGCCTTTTTTCTGGCCGATGGCCCGGCCCACGCCCGCGATTTGGGCTTCCGGCCCGTGGTCAGCGGCATCAACACACCCGGCGGCGACCGCCCGGCAGAACTGCTGGCCGACTGGAACAAGGCCGGCGAGCAGCCCGTGACCGCTGACGCGGCCCGCAATCCGCTGGAGGAGCTGGACCGCCTGCTGGCCGCCGCGCCAGATAAGGCGGCCCGCGACAATTTGCTGCGCCTGCGCGCCACCATCAAAGAAAACAACATCATGCAGGAGCGGCAGAAACAGCTGGAGGCCCTCTCTCTGCTGCGCACAGGTGTATATATGACTGAAACTATTCGCAATTACGATATACGCCGCCGCAGCCTGCAATCCCAGATCACGAGCATGGGGCGCGAAATAGCCGCCGCCAAAGGCGCAACACTTGAAAAGCTGCGCGGGATATTGGATACTGCGCACAGAGGCCTGGCCATGCTGGATACCAGCTTTGCCCAGTCCCTGACCTTTTACCGCAGCAAGGTGGAAGAGACCGCCCGGCTCACGCCGGATGCGCTCGCCGCCGCCCGCCAGTCCCTGGAAAAGGACTTTACCGGCGACGACCCCTTTAACCAGAACATGCGCCGTAACCTGGACCTGTTCCGCCGCCATGTGGACCTGACGCGCCGGAACAAACCCCTCTCGCGAGAGGCCATGCAAAAAGAACTGTTGGAACGGCGTTTTCAGTAAAGCAGATTGCCTTTGAGAATATGTATTCTCAAGGTTTACAGCACGCGCGTTCCGGCGCTTACCCGCGCAAGCGCATAACGCTGCTGTCCTGGCCCGCAGCGTCCTTCGCCATAACGGGTCAAGCTCCGGCGTCGCAACAGCTGATGCTAGCCTTGCGCCTCCACGGCGGGCGACTGCTGACGCAACCGCCAGGAGGCATCAGAGCGTTGCAATGCCGCTCTGAAAGGCCCTGACGGACCGCCTGGGGCAGGGACGTCCCCTTGCTGCAACACCGCAATCCACGCGGCGAAGGGAAGCGGCGCAATCCGCCCCCACCACTGCCGCAGTGACCGCCGCTATGGCTCAAAGGAGTTTGGAACATGGCAGAAAAATTACGCATCGGCTGGATCGGCACCGGAGTCATGGGCCTCTGCATGGCTGGACATCTGCAGGCTCTTGGCCTGCCCCTCACCGTATACAACCGCACCAAAGCCAAGGCCGACCCCCTGCTGGCCAAGGGTGCGCGGTGGGCGGAGACCCCCCGCGCCGTGGCCGAAGCCTCGGATGTGGTCTTTACCATGGTCAGCTACCCCCGCGACGTGGAAAGCGTCATTCTGGGCGAAACCGGCGTGCTGCCCGGCCTGGCCAAGGGCGGCGTGGTCTGCGATATGAGCACTTCCAGCCCTGTCCTGGCCGAACGCATTGCCGCCGAAGCCCTGAAAAAGGGCTGCCTGAGCATGGATGCCCCAGTTACCGGCGGGGACGTGGGCGCGCGCGAAGGTACGCTCTGCATCTTTGTGGGCGGCGACAAGCAAGGCTACCAACGTCTACTGCCCTGCCTTGAAGCTATGGGCAAAAAAGTCCTGCACTGCGGCCCCGCCGGCATGGGCCAGCGGGCCAAGCTCGCCAACCAGATCGCCATTGCCGGCGTCATGTTCAGCATCTGCGAATCCTTCCTTTTCGCGCAGCAGGCCGGGCTGGACGTGCCCCAGTGGAAAGAACTGGTGGCCGCGGGTTCCGGCGGCAGCCTGGCCATGAACAACCTGGGCGACCGCATCCTCAAGGGCGATTTCGCCCCCGGCTTCTTTATCGACCACTTTATCAAAGACTTGGGCCTCTGCCTTGAAGAATGCCGCCGCATGAAGCTCGTCCTGCCCGGCACTGCCGCAGCGGAACAGGTCTACCGCATCATGCAGGCTAAGGGTCAGGGCAGCAAGGGTACGCAGGCCCTTATCCAGGGCCTGGCCGACATCTCCGGCGCCACTTGGACGCCCTGCTGCAAGTAAAACCGTTTTGTCGGATGGGGGGTAAGACCCCCACCCGGCATACCGCGTGTTATCGCTGCAGGCACAGGCCTCGGCCCCGCTGCCGAGGCTCGCAGCCGTCCGTTGGCAGTCAGAGTTACGCCTCCGCGCCCCGCTCTTCCGGGCGAACCTCTGCCCCGCAGCCGCCATGCCAACACCATTCCCCCGTCCTCTTGACACTCTCCCCCGCAATCCTTTTGAGGACCCCGCGCTGGAGCCCTACCGGCCATTTTTGCAGGCCCGCAGCCGACGCTTTGCCGCCGAGGCGGAACGCATCCGCAGCCGTTACGGTTCTCTGCGGGCCTATGCCAACCTGCACCGGGTGCTGGGGCCGCATCTGCTGCGCAGGCCGGGGGGCGGTCGCGTCTGGCGGTGGCGGGAATACCTGCCGCAGGCCGAAGCCGTCTGGCTGGTCACGGACAAAGGACGGTTTCAACGCCACGCCCGTTGTCGCTTTCAGCGGCTGGCCGGAGATATTTTTGAACTGGTTCTGCCCGAAGCCGCCCTGGGGCACGGCAGCTATGTGGAACTGCGCGTGCAGCCCCGGCCTCAGGACACGGACAATAACACCAGCGCCGCAGAAGCCGGCCTCCTCAAACGCGTGCCGGCCTTTGCCGTCTGGGTGGAACAGGACGCGCTAACGCCCACCCAGTGGTGCGCCCGCATTTGGCGGCCGGAACAGCCCTACCGCTTTCGCCGCCGTCGGCCGGCGCGCACGCCCTTTCCGCGCATTTACGAGGCCCATGTGGGCATGGCCCAGGCCGATACGGACCACCACGGCGAACGTGTAGGCAGCTATACGGATTTTATCCGGCAGGTGCTGCCCCGCATCAAGGCTGACGGCTACACAGCCGTGCAGCTCATGGGCATTCTGGAACATCCGCTCTACCGCTCCTTCGGCTATCAGGTCAGCAGCTACTTTGCGCCCACCTCCCGCTGCGGCACGCCGGACCAGTTCAAGGCTTTGGTAGACGCCGCCCACGGCCTGGGTCTGGCCGTGCTGCTGGACATTCCCCACGGCCACGCCTGCCCCAATACCGAGCAGGGCCTGGCCGCCTATGACGGCAGTCCGTATTTTTTCAAGCCCCAGTACAATCAGTGGGGCACGCCTTCTTTTGACTTCAACCAGGAGACGGCGCGGCGTTTTCTGCTCTCCAACTGCCGCTACTGGCTGGAAGAGTTTCGTGTGGACGGCTTCCGCTTTGACGCCGTGGGCAACATTCTGTATCTGGATCACGGCCTGGACGACGATTTTTCGCATGCGGGACGCTGCTTTTACGGCAAGGACAATCAGCCCCGCGCCGACGCGGACGGCGAACTGTACCTCTGCCTGGCCAACGCCCTGACGCACGAAATCCACCCCGCCGCCGTGACCATAGCCGAAGAATTTTCCGGCATGCCGGGCCTGACCTGTCCGCCCGAAGCGGGAGGGCTGGGCTTTGACTACCGCTTTGCCATGGGCATTCCCGACTACTGGGCCAAATGCGTGCAGAGCCCGCGCGATATGGGCAGCCTGTGGCACGAAATGACCAACCACCGCCCCTATGACCGCACCATCAGTTATGTGGAGTGCCACGACCAGTGCATTAACGGCGAAGACGCCATGATCTGGCGGCTGCTTGGCCCGGCCATGTATACCGGCATGGGCCTGGCTGCGGAAGACTGGAAGATCTCGCGCGGGCTGGCCTTTTACCGGCTCATGCGCTTTATCACCCTTGCCACCGCGGACGCGGGCTACCTCAACTTTATGGGCAATGAATTCGGCCATCCGGAATGGCTGGACGCCGAAGCCCACGCCCATAGGCTATGGCGGCTGGCCGAGCGGTCGGACCTCAAATACGCCGCCCTGGCCGCCTGGGACAAAGCACAACTGCTGGAGCTGGTGCGGCCTTTCCTGTGCAATTTTAGCACAGCCCCGCTGTTCCGGTACATCCATGAAGACAAACGCCTACTGGCCTTTGAACGGGGCAGACTGCTGCTGGCTTTTAACTTCCACGAGCTAACGCCCAACAGCGACGTGACTTTTGGCGTAACGCCGGGCCGCTATGTAGAGTTGCTTTCTTCAGACGAACCCCGCTTTGCCGGACACGGCAATCTGGACCCGCGCAGCCGCCCCACAGAACACTTTACCCGCCCCGGCGGCTTCACGCCCAAGACCGGGCTGGAAGACATCACCCTCTACCTGCCGCCCTTGGTGGGCCTGGCCCTGTACCGGACCTGAACATTATCTGCTCTTTTTTCTGAAATTTTCTTGACAGCAGGACGGTTGCCGCGTAAGAACATTTCTCGCGTCGGGATGTAGCGCAGTCTGGGAGCGCACTTGAATGGGGTTCAAGGGGTCGAAGGTTCAAATCCTTTCATCCCGACCAGAGATTTAAAGGGAATTCATGGAAACATGAATTCCCTTTTCTCGTTGGGGGATATGGGGACCACCTCTCTCTGCGAATCGCTGTCCCCGTTTTTGAGGTAGAGCCCCTATACCCCAAGCGGCGGCAAGGCCTCCTCAGAAAAAAGACGCAATTCTTTTTCCAGCAGTAAACGCGCCCACAGTCCCTGGCCGGACCGCAACACGCCGCTGAAAGAGCCGTCATAAACCTGCCCCGCACCGCAGGAAGGCGAACGACTCTTGAGGATGGCGGCTGTGCAGCCTTGCCGCAAGGCCAGGTCGGTCGCCCTTTGGGCTCCCAGCATAAAGGCTGCGGTCACATCCACACCGTCGCATGTGCACACGCGCTCGTGGTGAAGTTCACAAGGCGGGCGCGGCGTAGGCAGGCCGCCCAGCCATTCCGGACAGGCCGGCACAGCACAGCCTGAGGCCACCAGACGCACAACGGCGGAGCAGGTGTTGGCCCTGCCGTCATAGCGACAAGGGATGCCCGCCAGACAGGCGCTGACCACAAAGCGGATTCTCACGGTTGTGCCTCCGAAAACAGACGCCGCGCCCCTACCACTGACGACGCCCCATCATTTGCCGAACTTGCCCAACGACGCCCAAGGTAACGAGACTTTCCGGCGCACAAACGTCCTGTGGCGTCCTTAGGCCCTGTCCACGGCGTAAAAAGCCGTTATCCAGAGCGCCCAAAAGTGGGGCAAAGCCAGCAACGCCCACTCCAGGCAAAACGCAACGCCTGGCAAGCGTACGCGCATGCGCCGGAATGGGCGTCTTTCCAACCATTGAAAAGGCTTACAGGCAAAGGCCGCCACCCCGGAGCCGGACGACCTTAATGCGCCGCGGTACACGGCCGCACGCGACTTTCGTCCCACGAAATTCCTGGGGAAAAAACGACGATGTCCACAACTTTCAGGCGTCGGCATCCTCAGTGGCGGGCAGCAGGGCCGCTTCCCACAATTCCTGATAATACATGCTGGTGCCGGGATTCCAGGCCGTAGCCGTGGCGTGATCATAGCTTTCAGTAATGGGCCAGTCCGTATGCGGGGCCAGGGCGGCCTCAAAGGAAGGGGCTTCCACCACCGCCTCATATTCCAGGTTCAGCGTATAGTTGGGGCCCTTCAGATAACGCAGATGGTAGCGCGGCATAACATATCCTTATGATTATAAGAACACCGGAAGGGGGAACCCCCCTCCCGGTGCGTTACAAGTCTGATCTTTGCCCGGACTAGTGCGTGGTCATCACGAACTTGCTGATGAGAAAGAGCACCACCAGCAGAAAGATGCCCAGACCGATGCTCCAGCGCACGAGCTTCAGTTCAACAGGATCCAGGGGTTCATACTCCATCTTCTGGATTTCTTCATGGAGCTTCACTTCATTGTTATCCATAACTGTAACTCTCCCTTCGTTGGACTACGCACCCACCACAGGCGGGGTCATGCCGTGGAAGAAGGCATAGGAAATGAACAGACCAATCCAGATGATGAAGCCGAACAGGCACACGATGTACACCACGGCGAGCCGGCCGATGCCTTCTTCCTTCAGCTTGTGGAAGTTGGAAACCAGACCGATGCTGAAGAAGGTCAGCAGGAAGAAGAGCACGCGGAAGCCGTTCATGGCGCCGGACATGCCCTTACCGAGCTTGTGCAGCTCAGGCGAGGACAGGCAGATGGTCAGCAGGATCAGGAAGGTGCCCAGATACCCCAGCACGAAGCGGGGGAAGCGGTCCATCACGTCGCCCCAGGTCATGGTGCGCTCGCCGCGGGTCTTATCAAATTTGGCGGTCCAGATGTATGCCAGCACCAGAGCCCAGACGCCGATGAACATATCAATAAAGATTTTGACCGTCGTGGTCACCATCACGATCCAGCCGGGCTCCCACTGGGTGCCCAGACCGGCCATTTTGGCCAGAATCAGCGATTCTGTGATGGCGCCGCTGGCGATGGCGCCGCCGTCGGACTTGACCGCAAGGCCCATCCAGCCGCCGGCCACCATGGGCTCGCTGTACAGGAAGTACTGCGCCGCAAAGGGCAGAATCAGCATTTCAATGCAGGTGAACACAACCACCAGCGAGGAAACCATGATGGGCACCACAGGCCGGGCGCGGATGGCGCCGCCCGTGGCAATGGCCGCGGAAACGCCGCAGATGGAAATGCCCGAAGCCAGAGGCGCGGCCCATTCTTTATTGAACTTGAAGTATTTGCGCGAAATGTAGTACACGAGGGCCCAATAGAGCAGGTACGCTTCCACGATGGCGCAGAGGCCTCGGAAAATGATGTGACCGGCAAAACCGGCAGCATCAGCGGCCTTCACGCCCAATTCCGCACCCAGAATGACGATAGCGATTTTAACAAACAGCTCTGGCCGGCAGGCATCGTGCAACGATTCCGCAAAGTTGGGAGCGAAGTTGCCGATAAAGATGCCCATGAGCAGCGCCACAATCAGGCCCGCTTCCGTGCTCAGTCCCAAGGACCACGTGATGCCCATTTTGCTGAGCTGCGTGGGGTTGGCGGCCACGTAAGCGTTGGCGCCCACGGTGTAGCAGGCGATGCCAATGAAGAAAATGATAGTAAATCCATAAATGAACTTGCCCACATTGCCCTTCATGGCCTTAACGCCGATGGCGAGCAAAGCGGTAATGAACACATAGCTGGCAACCAGCGCACCCCAGCCGGGCAGCATGCCCTTGGTGGCCGAACGCCAGCTGTCCACGGGGTTATCAACCCACATGCCCATTTTGAGAACCCAACCCAACGGATCCAGGCCGACCATTTTGCCGAGGCCCAGAACGAAGATAAAGCAGCCAATCAGCAGGGCGACTTTATCCTCATTATAACCTGCCTTTGTTGATGCCATACCCAAACTCCTCCATGCAGATTATGCAAGTGAACCTAAAACACCATTCTGCCGTCACCTCCCGGCCGCAACAATCGATTTGTATCTGTTTGATACATACGACTGGGCCGACGGGATTTGCCGCGGTAACGACGGAAGAACCACTGAAACTCACTGGCCGCCCGCATTTGGGAACCGCAGTGACGTCTCCACGTCAACTTACCTGTATGCTCGATATTGTCAAGTATTCGTTCAAAGTTTAACAACCGCCGGCGAGGGCGACCGCCTTTCCCTACTTTCGTGCCATGTATGAAATTTTTTAAAAAAATGCCGACATTTTTATTGACAGGGGCACGCCTTTCACATACACCTATCTCTCGCGTTGGGCTGTCGTTCAATTGGCAGGACGGCGGATTCTGGCTCCGCTAATCAAGGTTCGAGTCCTTGCAGCCCAGCCACATATAGGGTGTCCCCATCGTCTAGCCGGCCCAGGACAACGGCCTTTCACGCCGTCGACAGGGGTTCAAATCCCCTTGGGGACGCCAATGAAAATCAAGCACTTACATGAAAATGTAAGTGCTTTTTTCGTTGTGGGGCAAATTGGCTCTACACCAAAGACAGAGACAAGCGCCTTCTCCGGACCGCTATGCCCCCGCTTTTGAGGTAGAGCCCTTTTGAGGTAGAGCCCACTCCCACTCGTAGTCTTTGTTTTTACCTCTTGACATTGGTCAATTAGTGTTGAACATTTAACAAATGAAATCGACAGATGCTGCTCAACTTTTTGAGGCGTTATCCTCTGATGTGCGCCTGGACATATTCCGTCTGCTTGTGAAGCATGCGCCGGAAGGACTTGTAGCGGGAGAAATAGCAAAAAATCTCAATCTGCCTTCTACAAACTTGTCATTCCACCTCAAAGCCATTGTCCACACCGGGCTGGTCAGGATGGAAAAGGAAGGCCGCTTTTCGCGCTATCGGGCAAATATCCCTTTGATGCTTGAGGTAATCGCGTATTTGACTGCGGAATGCTGTTCGTCTCATCCTGAGCAGTGCCAGAGTTTCAGAGCGGTGTGTGCGGTTCCCCCTGGTTTTTTGCCGCCCCCGCCCCATACTGCAAACAAGTAAGCCGAGGCCCTATTTTTTTGCCCATTTACATCAACTATACAACTTCATTTGGACAATTGGAGGGTACATGAAAAAGACAAAAGAGCTAACTCCGTTTGACCTCCGCGAGACAGTCCGCGCCGGATATGCTGAAATCGCCTTGGGAAAACGCGCTTGCTGTTGCGGAAGTCCGCGCAGCAGTCAGGCCGACCCTGCCCGCCTTGCTGAGGCTATAGGTTATGATTCAAAAAGTCTCACTAACCTGCCGGAAGGCGCAAATATGGGGCTTTCCTGCGGCAACCCCCTTGCCATTGCGACTTTGAAGGAAGGCCAGACCGTGCTTGATCTTGGCAGCGGCGGTGGCTTTGACGTGTTCCAGGCGGGCGAAAAAGTGAAAACTTCCGGCCGAGTTATAGGCGTGGATATGACGCCGGAAATGCTTGGTAAGGCCCGCAAGAACATCGGGCACTACCGGCAGCATACCGGCCTGGACAATGTGGAATTCCGCCTTGGCGAGATTGAGCATCTGCCAGTGGCCGACAACAGCATTGACGTGGTGCTTTCCAACTGCGTCATGAATCTTTCCCCGGACAAGCCCCAGGTCTGGCGTGAGATATCCCGCGTACTTAAGCCGGGCGGTACAATCTCCATTTCGGACTTGGCCCTGTTAAAGCCCCTCCCCGACAATATCCGGGAAATGGCCTCGGCGCTGGTGGGCTGCGTGGCCGGGGCCATTCTGGTGGACGAAACCAGGGCCATACTGGAAAAGACAGGCTTCACTTGCATCGCCCTGACCCCGAAGCCGGATTACGTGCGGAACATGCTGGACTGGAACGACCCTCTGTACAGGCAAATTGCTGAAACCCTGCCCAAGGGCGAGGAACTGACGGATTACGTTGTCAGTTTATCCATTGAAGCTCAAAAACAGGTAAACATATAGAAGTTATCCAGATTATTCGGACAGCCAAAGATGTTGTGGCTGCAAGAGTAACAGCCCGTCAATCCTCATTTAGCAGGGAAGAGAGGCGAAACAACACAAAAAATTAAGGGCTTATGTGCTTATTTGGCACATAAACCCTTGATTTTATGGAGCCGCCTGTCAGATTTGAACTGACGATCTGCTGATTACGAATCAGCCGCTCTACCAGCTGAGCCAAGGCGGCGTAGGAAAAACTGTATTTCGCACCAATGTAGCAATAGGGTGGCAGAAACGAAAAACTGGGGCTGTGACCTATTGGATAACTTGGTGATTTTTCTCTTTTTCTAGAGCTCCATTTCTTCAGAGCCTGTCTGATTACGCATCAGCTGCTCTACCCAATGAGCTAGACCGGCAACCGGTTACATCTGCCAAAAAAGGCGTTGTCTGTCAAGAGGATTGCACCTCTAGGGCGCAAAGCCCGCACAAACCTTACGGGCTGCGCCTGCGGCTCAGGCGCGCTGCAGCACCAGGGGGATGGCGTGCACTTCGCGGCGCAGTTCCTCGGTATGGCCCAGCTTCCAGCTGGTGGTTTCAGGCTGCCAGTGCAGTCGCTCCGCCACCTGCTTTACCACGTCGGCCACATTGAGAATGGGGTGGCGCTGAAAAACCTGGGGCAGGCCATAGGTCAAATTACAGGCTAGGCAGCGGCCAGGGCGCTGGCGCAGTTCAAAAGCCAGATGTGCCTTGTCCGGCGTGACTTCGCGGCACACCAGCACGATATCATAGGCGCCCTCTTCCGCGCCGCCGAACAAGGCGTCAAAAAAAGCGTCCGCGCGCTCGGCCGGAAAAATTTCGTCCAAAATTTTTTGTTCTAAAGACTGCATACCCATCAAATACTCCACCCTTGCACGGCGAAGGCCGCCACGGATCCCCGCCTGTTGTTCTGCCGCCGGAAACACCCCTGCAGTCGCCAAGGCTGCCCACACCGCAAAAACAGCGAACTTCGGGAATGCACATTCGCAAAGCTCACTGTAAGGCCACCGCAGCCCCTAACCATAACGGGCCGCGTTTACACCCTGCGGCAGACGCCTGCCCACACAGCGGTCAGAACAAATTCACACAAAATTGCCCTAACCGGCGTTGCCTTTTGCCAAAAATCTGCCTCGTCCCGCAGATCGGAGAAGGTCCGAGCACACATATTCCCATGACCAGAGCCTTGCAACGTTGGAATGCCCTGGCGATTGCGTGAGCAGACGCCCGCCGTGGAGGCGCAAGCGCAACGTATGTGCGCGCTTAAGCGCAGGAACAAGCGTGCCGTACCCTTTTGAGAATATATTATATCCTCAAAGGTAATCTGCTCCGGGGGACGCGCGTCCACGACACTGCCGGGATACTTCAGGCGCACGGCAGGCTACTACCGCCCCGAACATCCACAGGCCGCACCAACAAACGTTCATCCCGCCAGGAGTCCGTCCACCAGCCCCGCCTCCAAATGAATATCCGCACGCGGCAGCTTTGCCAGCGAGAAATCCGCCAGCAGATCCTGTGGCCGCAAGGCCGCGCCCGAAGGATTGCACCCTGCCAGCCGTCCCAGAAGGCCCACCACCAGGCGGGCGTCCACGCCGCGCTCTCGCAATGTGCGTAGGGCAAGACTGTGGTGACGCTTGGCCAGGCGCTCGCCTGCAGCGTCCAGCAAAAGCGGTACGTGCGCGTAGGCAGGGACGGGCAGCCGCAGCAGACGCAGCAAAACGATCTGGCGTGGCGTAGAAGGCAAAATATCCCGCCCGCGCACCACCTGCGTCACGCCCATGAGGCCATCGTCCAGGGCCGCAGCCAACTGGTAGGCCACCACGCCATCGCTGCGCCGCAGGGCAAAATCGCCGCCGCAGTCCGCCAGGGTAAAGCACTGCGGCCCTTGTACGGCGTCCACAAAACTGATGGACTCTGGGGGGCAGCGCAAACGCAGGGCGGCGTGTCGCCCTTGGGCCAGCAGGGCCTGCCGCTGCGCCGCGCTCAGACGTCGGCACGTGCCGGGGTACGGCGCGCCGCGATCGTCCACGTGGGGGGCTGCCGCCAGTTGCCGCAGTTCCCTGCGGCTGCAAAAACAGGGATAGGTCAGCCCTTGCGCCTCCAGACGGGCCAGGGCCGCGGCATAGAGATCGGTGCGCAGGCTCTGTACGTAGGGCGCGTGGGGGCCGCCCAGATCCGGGCCAGCGTCCCAATCCAACCCCAACCAGCGCAGATCTTCCAGAGCGGCAGCGGCCAGCTCCGGCCGGGAACGCTGGGGGTCAATATCCTCCAGCCGCAGCAGCAGCCGCCCGCCCTGAGCCCGCGCGGCCAGCCATGCCAGAAGAAAAGCCCAGGCGTTGCCCAGGTGGAGCAAGCCCGTAGGGCTGGGGGCCAGCCTGCCGCAGCAGCGGATCATGACAAAAAGTTATTTTTTGTTCCAGGGCATGGCTGCCAGCAAAAGGGCCAGCCCGCAAAAGCCGGTTACCCCGGCAAAGACCAGTCCCGCGCCCACAAAAGCCGAAAGCCAGCGCAGGCCCGGCCAGGCCAGCCCGCCCACAAGGCCCAGCAGTACCAATGAACCCGCCCCGATCTGAATCTGACGAAACATGGGCAGGGTTTTGGCGTCGCGTTCCACGGGCAACCCCTTCTTTACCCAGTTGTTGATCCCGCCCTCCAGTTGAAAAGCGGGCCCGCCGGCCAGTTGCTGGAGCAGCTCGCTCTCATTTCTGGTGCGCCTGCCGGAATTGCAGGTGAAAATAATGGGCTGTTCCGCACTGGCCGGGCGCAGGTCAACCCAACGGATGATGGAAAGGGGCGCGGCCTCGGCGCCGGGGAAGCGCAGTGTGGCCAGTTCGTCGGGTTCACGCACGTCCACCAGACGGGCCGTGCCTTCCTGCAGTTTTTTATATGCTTCTTCGGGAGAAATACTGCTGAGCATGGAGAGCCCTACGAATTGCCGCCCCGTTTTTTGACGGCGGTTTTAGAGGTTTTGCCGGCATCGCTCTTGGACGCCACCTTGCGCACGGCGCTGGATTTTTTTTCTGTGGCGGAGGCTTTGGAGGCTTCTTTGGCGACTCGGCCCCCGCGTGCAGCCGCTTCCTTTTTGGCGGATTTTGCGGATTTGGCGGTCGTTTTGCCGGTGGACTGCGCAACAGTTTTGCCGCGCTTTTCGGCGCGGACGTCTGCGGACTTGGCAGATTTGGAAACTTTGGAGGAAGATTTGGCAGACTTGGCGGAAGATTTTTCGACGCGCTGTTTGCTGGTCCGCTCATTGCTGGCTACCTGCACAACTTTACCCTGCTTGCGGCTGGACTTAGCGCTGACTTTTGACTTACCTTTGGCTTTTCTGGCGGTGGAAAGGTCGCGCACGGCCCGTTCTTCGGTGAAATCGTTAAGACGACTTTCGGCCTGCGCCACCAGGTTTTCACCGGCCTCAATTTTTACGCGCCGCGCGCCCAAAAAGGTGCCGCTGAAGTAGGGGTCGTCCAAAGAAGTGATCCGCACGGTGGAGCGCCGCCGCGGGCTGTGGATGAATTTTCCGTCCCCCACATAGATCCCCGTGTGATAGCCCCGACGCGGATGGCGGAAGGCCACGATATCGCCGGCGCGCATGTCTTCCACTCTGGTGATGCGCTTGCCCACCACGGATTGTTCCCGTGCGGTGCGCGGCAGGCTTACGCCTACACTCTTGTAGGCCCAGCAGACAAAACCGGAGCAGTCAAATCCGCCAGGGGAACTGCCGCCGCTCACATAGGGCGTGCCCAGGGCCGAGCGAGCCTTGCTGATGAGCTGCTGGCTGGCCTCCTGCTGTTTATTGTCGAAAGCCGCCTCGTAGGACCGGCGGAACCGTTCCACCCGCAGGGTTTCGTCTTGGGGGCTGTTCTGCTGCTGCCTAGCCGCACAACCAAAGGCCAGGACGCAGGCTGTGAGCAGCACGCCCAGCTTCAGGCACTTACCCATCCGCGCTCCGTACAGGGTTTACGCCGCGCCGCAGGGGCGGACGAATGTATCAAATTGACGGGCGCTCCTCTATGCGAGGAGCGGTCAGGCCCGGATATCCAGCAGCGTGCCCAGCATGGCGTCAGCGGTCCGCACTGCCTGCGCGTTGGCCGCATAGGCGTGCTGGGCAGAGATCATTTCCACAGCGCCGACGGCCAGATCTGTGCCGCTGGGAACAAGGCCGGCGTTTGCGGTGGCGTCATACACAGCCTGAGCGGGGTCCGGGGCTTCCGCAGGGGGCAGCACGGCGTTCAAACGGACGCCGAAACCTTCCGGGCCTGTGGCGTATGCAGCATGCCGGGGCCTGAAACCGCCGGTGGAAACATTGGCCACATTGTGCGCCGTGACCGCCAGCCCTTGCGATTGAGCCTTTAAAGCGCCCGCGGCCAAGGTCATACTGTTGCTGCTGATCATCTGGGCACCTGTTCCGGTCTAGCACAAGAGACAATGGATAGGGAAGAGATTTTTTAGAGTTTATTTTTAATAATATACATTATTAATAGCTCCCCGTGCAAATGCAACCCGCCCGCCGTCGCAGGGTGTCGTGGCCAGCCCCGTGCAGGCCTCCTGCGGCGCTGCAAAACCAGACGCCATTCCTCTCCGCAGCGGGACCATCAGGCCGGTGTAGAACTTCGCCGTGCGGGCAAAGCCKTGGGCGCACACTGTGCGCCTTGCCGGGCTGCAGCCCGGCCGCGGTCATGCATCCTACACTTCCGGACGCGCTTCCTCCGCATTTCGGGCGGGCGCGACGGTCAGATCCCGCTCAATGCGGGCAAAGGCATTGTGGTTGTGGATGGACTCCATGCTCTCCACCTCCACGCTGAACCGCTCCACCTGCCCGTGCTCCAACAGACGCTGGGCCACGTTGCGCACCACGTCCTCCACAAAGGTGGGGTGGGCAAAAGCGTTTTCGGTCACAAACTTTTCGTCTTCGCGCTTGAGCAGAGTGTAGACCGCCGACGAAGCCGAGGCCTCGGCAATGTCGATAAAATCCTCCAACCAGGAAAAGGCCTTCATGCGCAGGCGCATGCGCACCATGGCCCGCTGACTGTGCGCGCCCTCGCGGCTGATGGCCTTGGAACAGGGGCAGACGGTCATGACGGGCACGTCCGCCTCCAGTAAAAAGGACTGGCCGGAATCGTCCAGCTCACCCGTGAGACGGCAGGCATAGGCCACGGTGGCCGGGCTGCCCGAAACCGGGGCTTTTTTGGCAATAAAATAAGGAAAGCTGAAGCAGGCAAAGGCCCGGCGCGCGCCCAGGCGTTCCTTGATGGTCAGGAGCAGCCGCCGCACGGAACGGTAGCTGATCTCGTCGTTCCAGGCTTCCAGCGCCTCCACAAAGCGGCTCATGTGGGTACCTTTAAAGGACGAGGGCAGGTCCACGCCCAGATCAACCTTGGCTACGGTCTGCTGACTGCCCCGGCTGCGGTCGCGCACCAACAGGGGCAAATGCAGGTCGCGCACGCCCACCCGATCAATATTCAGCGCCACCTGGGGGGCGTGACTTTGCACATCTTCCATCATGCCAGATCCTGTCCTGTGGTCGTGCCCGTAAATACGCCGTGCTTTACACCGCGGCAGGAGATGAGCTTATCGGCCAGGGCCTGCATGCGTCGGGGTTCGCCTTTGAGTACCAGTACTTCCAGGCAGTTATAGTGGTCCAGATGCACATGCAGGGTGGTGATGATCAGCTCGTGTTCGTCGTGCTGGATCTGCATGAGCTTGCGGGCCAGATCGTTTTTATGGTGATCGTAAACCAGGGTCAGAGTGCCGGCGCCGTAGGCGTCTTTGTTCCAGCTTTCTTCCACCAGGGCCTTGCGGATCAGGTCGCGGATGGCCTCCGAGCGGTTGGGGTAGCTTTTGCGCCGACAGAGTTCGTCAAAAGGTTCCAGCAGGTCCTCGTCCAAAGACACGCCAAAGCGGGCCAGATTTCCCATATGCAGATTCCTGTGACGGCCGTGCGGCGGGGCCGCCGTTTGCCGGTGAGACCGTCCCTGGCGTCAGGCCGGGGTGCGGCGGATTTCCCAGACCCGCACGGTGACGGGCACGGGCTGGGCGTAGATCGGTTCCACAACACGGCTGAAGACCTGCCGCCCCTGCCAGCCGCCATTGTGCAAGGCGCACAAAAAGGCCTCATACACCGTGCGGCCCGGCTCCGCCACCCAGGCCGCGCCGTCCGGGGCCAGGGCGCGGTCCAGAAAATGCAGCACCGGGGCCACGAACCGCTTTTCGTACATAATGTCGCCGCCCCAGACGCGCGCCATGCAGCCTGCGGCCACGGCAGGCCGCCGCCAGTCCATGACCGTCCAGAAGGGCTGGGGCACCCCGTTGGTTGCGGCGTTTTTGCGGGCAAAGCGCAGGGCTTCTTCTTCATAATCCACGGCCGTGACCCGCGCGCCCAGTCCCTGCCCCACCATAGCAGTAAGCCCCAGGCCGCAGCCCAGATCCAGGCAGGGACGACCGACGATCTCTTCCCGCCGCAGGGCCAGCCAGTCGGCCAGAGCTACGCTGGCGGGCCAGAGCTCCGTCCAGTAGGGCAGGCGCTCGTCGGCAAAGTCGTCGGCATCGGCGGTCATGGCCTCCCACAGGGCCTCCAGGTCCGCCGCCCGCTCCAGCCGCCACAACCGCCCCGCGGCGCGCACGCTGATCTGCGGGCAGTAGGCGGCAAGTCCACTGTCGGCCTCGGCGACAGGCAAGGGCGCGGAAGTTTTTGACAACATCTTCACCGTGGCACCATAACGCATTGCCGCCGGGCTGTACAGGGCAACCGCGGCCGGCCGCCCGCGCGACGCAGGCGACGCGCCACAGTTGACGCCTGACGGCGTGGCATGTATTATCCCCCAGTTTTAGCAAACGGCGTCGGCCCTGCCGGGGCCGCCCTTTCCATCCCCAAAATCCGCAGGAAGATCCAATGCCCAAGCGTACGGATTTGCACAAAATTCTCGTCATCGGCGCGGGGCCCATCATCATCGGTCAGGGCTGCGAGTTTGACTACTCCGGTTCCCAGGCCGTCAAGGCCCTCAAGGAAGAGGGCTACGAGGTGGTGCTGGTCAACTCCAATCCGGCCACCATCATGACCGATCCGCATCTGGCCGACGCCACCTATGTGGAGCCCATCGAGCATGAAACCCTGGCCACCATCATCCGCAAAGAGCGTCCCGACGCCCTGCTGCCCACCCTTGGCGGACAAACGGCTTTGAACGCCGCTCTTGGACTGGCCAAGAGCGGCGTTTTGGCGGAATGCGGCGTAGAGCTCATCGGCGCGCGGGCCGAGGTCATTGAAAAGGCCGAAAGCCGCGAACTCTTCCGCGAGGCCATGGAGCGCATCGGCCTGCAGGTGCCCGCCAGCGGCATTGCCCGCAGCATGGACGACGTGCGCCGCCTGGGCAATGTGCTGCCCTTCCCGCTGATCGTGCGCCCGGCCTTCACCCTGGGCGGCACGGGCGGCGGCGTGGCCTACAATCTGGAGGATCTGGAGGAAGTGGCCGCCAACGGCCTGACCGCCAGCCCCACCTCCGAGGTCATGATCGAACAGAGCGTGCTGGGCTGGAAAGAAATCGAAATGGAAGTCATGCGCGACGCCAAGGACAACTGCGTCATCATCTGTTCCATTGAGAACTTCGACCCCATGGGCGTGCACACGGGCGACTCCATCACCGTGGCCCCCATCCAGACCCTTTCGGACGCGGAATACCAGAATATCCGCGACGCCTCCATCGCCATCATGCGCGAAATCGGCGTGGAAACGGGCGGCAGCAACGTGCAGTTCGGCATCAACCCGGCCAACGGCGACCTGGTGGTTATTGAGATGAACCCGCGCGTGTCGCGCTCTTCGGCTCTGGCCTCCAAGGCCACGGGCTTCCCCATCGCCAAAATTGCGGCCAAGCTGGCCGTGGGCTATACTCTGGACGAGCTGCGCAACGACATTACCCGCGAAACTGTGGCCAGCTTCGAGCCCGCCATTGACTACTGCGTGGTCAAAGTGCCGCGCTTCACTTTTGAAAAGTTCCCCGGCGCCCAGGACGAGCTGACCACCTCCATGAAGAGCGTGGGCGAGGCCATGAGCATTGGGCGCACCTTCAAGGAAGCGCTGCAGAAGGGCCTGCGCTCCATGGAAATCGGCGCCACAGGCCTGGGCTTTAACTTCCGTGCCGCCCTGCCCGACCGGGAAACCATTCTGGAAGCCCTGCACCGGCCCAATTCCAAACGCATCTTTGCCCTGCGCCAGGCCCTGATCGCGGGCCTGAGTGAAGAGGAAATCACCGCCGCATCTTCCTTTGACCCCTGGTTTGTGCGGCAGGTCAAGGCAATTGTGGATATGGAGGCCCGCATCAGCGACTTCGGCCTGGCCAACGACATGACCGCCACCAACCCCCATCTGCGCCTTATCCTGCGCGAAGCCAAGGAATACGGTTTCTCCGACCGGCAGCTGGCGGAAATGTGGAAGCGGCCCGAAAGCGACATCCGCCGCCTGCGCAAAGAAATGGACATCGTGCCCACCTACTATCTGGTGGATACCTGCGCGGCGGAATTTGAGGCCTATACCCCCTATTTCTACTCCACCTACGAGCACGGCGACGAACTGGTGGTGGAAGACCGGCGCAAGGTGCTCATCCTGGGCGGCGGCCCCAACCGCATTGGCCAGGGCATAGAGTTCGACTACTGCTGCTGCCACGCTTCCTTCGCGCTGCGGGACGCGGGCGTCATGGCCATTATGGTCAACTCCAACCCCGAAACCGTGTCCACGGACTACGACACCTCCGACCGCCTCTACTTTGAACCCTTGACGTTTGAAGACGTCATGAACATTGTGGAAAAAGAAAAGCCTGAAGGGGTCATCGTGCAGTTTGGCGGACAGACCCCCCTCAACCTGGCCGTGCCCCTCATGCGCGCGGGCGTGCCCATTCTGGGCACCAGCCCGGACGCCATAGACCGGGCTGAAGACCGCGAACGCTTCCAGGCCCTGATCCAGAAGCTCAATCTGCTGCAGCCGCCCAACGGCACGGCCATGAGTCTTGAAGAAGCCAAAGAGGCGGCCGAACGCATCAGCTATCCCGTGGTGGTGCGGCCCAGCTATGTGCTGGGCGGGCGCGCCATGGCCGTGGTCTACGACGCCACGGAACTGACCGAATACTTCCACGCCCAAGTGCCCCAAAAGCCGGAGCACCCCATCCTTATCGACAAGTTCCTGGAGCATGCCGTGGAGGTGGACGTGGACGCCCTCTCCGACGGTAAGGACGTGTACGTTGCCGGCATCATGGAACATATTGAGGAAGCCGGCATCCACTCCGGCGACTCGGCCTGCGTGCTGCCTTCCTATTCCCTCTCCTACGACCACGTGGCCAACATCGCGGCTCAGACCGAAGCCCTGGCCAGAGAACTGCGCGTGGTGGGGCTCATGAACATCCAGTTCGCCATCAAGGGCGATGACATCTACATTCTGGAAGTGAACCCCCGCGCCTCGCGCACGGCCCCCTTCGTTTCCAAGGCCACGGGCGTGCCCTTGCCCTACCTGGCCACCCAGGTCATGCTGGGCAAAACCCTGGAGGGACTGGACCCCTGGAGCCTGCGCAAGGGCGGCTTTGTCTGCGTGAAGGAAGCCGTGCTGCCCTTCCAGCGCTTCCCTGGGGTGGACGTCATTCTGGGACCGGAAATGCACTCCACGGGCGAGGTCATGGGCATGGGCCCCAGCTTCGGCGAGGCCTTCCTCAAAAGCCAGCTGGGTGCGGGGCAGGCGCTGCCCCAGGGCGGGCGCATCTTCCTTTCCGTCAACGACAGAGACAAACCCTACCTGCCCGAGGTGGCCCAGAAGTTTGCCGAACTGGGCTTTCAGCTTCTGGCCACGCGCGGCACCGCCGCCGTGCTGCGCCAACGCGGCCTAGACGTGGAAGAAGTGCTCAAAGTCTATGAAGGTCGGCCCAATATCGTGGACCTGCTCATCAATCACGAGGTGGCCCTGGTCATCAACACGGCCTCTGGCAAGCACACGGCCAAAGATTCCAAGGCCATCCGGCACGCGGCCCTCATGTTCAAGGTCCCCTACTGCACCACCATCGCCGCCGCCAGGGCCACGGCCACGGCCATCGGCTCCCGCCGCGACGAGGTGCATGTGGAAAGTCTGCAGGAATACTACGCGCGGGAAGCGCGGGGGTAGCTATGAAAGCATTGCTGGTGCTGGAAGACGGTTTTACGTTGGAAGGCAAGTCCTTTACCGGAGAGTTCGAAACCGGCGGCGAAGTCATCTTCACCACGGGCATGACCGGCTATCAGGAGGTCCTCACCGACCCCTCCTACTACGGGCAGATGGTCTGCATGACCTACCCGCTTGTGGGCAACTACGGCATCTGCCGTGAAGATATGGAATCCGCGCGGGTGCACTGCGCCGCCTTTCTGGTCAAGGAATGCTGCAAGCAGCCTTCCAGCTGGCGGTCCCACATGAGCCTGCCCGCCTTTCTGCAGCGCTATGAAACCCCCGGCATGGAAGGGCTGGATACCCGCGCTCTGACCCGCCACCTGCGCCTGCACGGGGCCATGCGCGGCATTATCTCTACCAAAGAGCAGGACCGCCGCGTGCTGCAAGAGCGCGCCCGCGCCCTGCCCACCATGCAGGGCCGCAACCTGGTGCCCTTTGTGGCCGCCCAAAAGCCCTACGCCTGGATCGACAACGCCCCCCAGGAAGTCGCCCTGGACGAAAACGGCGCCTACGCCTGGCGCGGCACGGGCCTGCCCCTGCTGGTCTATGACTACGGCATCAAGTGGAACATCCTGCGCTGCCTCTGCGCGGCGGGTTTCGAACCCCTGGCCGTACCGCCCAATTTCAGCGCCGCGCGGGCCAAAGCCAGCGGAGCTCAGGGCGTGTTTCTCTCCAACGGCCCCGGCGACCCGGCCACCCTTACCGACGCCATTGCCCTGGTGCGCGAACTCATTGACATGTTCCCGGTCACGGGCATCTGCCTGGGGCACCAGCTCATCGGCCATGCCCTGGGCGGCACCACACACAAACTCAAGTTCGGCCACCACGGCTGCAACCACCCCGTCAAAGACCTGACCACCGGGCGCATTGAAATCTCCTCGCAGAACCACGGCTTCCATGTGGTGCTGGACGACGCGCCCGACGTGGAGGCCACGCATATCAACCTCAATGACAATACCCTGGAAGGTCTGCGTCATACCCGGCTGCCCGTCATGAGCGTGCAGTTTCACCCTGAAGCCGCGGCCGGCCCCCACGACGGGCGCTACCTTTTTGCCCGGTTTAAGGATATGATCGCCACGGCAGTCAACAGCTGAGGCCCTGCCGCCGCGGGACTTGATTCTCCGTGACGCTTGCGGCTATGGTGAAGTGGATGCGACGGCTTGTCCGCCATGACCCCAACCCCAAAGGAGCTTCGTGTGAAAAAGACACTGTTGAGTCTGACCCTGGCCTTGGCCCTGGCGACGCCCTGCGTCCCGTCCCTGGCTGCTGAAGGGCCGCACACCACGCGCGACAACCCCGTAGAGCAATTCACCGGGACTGTCTGGCAGCGCACCGAAGAATCTGAAAAAGCCTCCTTCCTCTTCGGGGTGGAAACTGCTATTACCGTGGAATACTTCGTCAATGCAAAACTGACCGAAAAAGCCGCCAAGGCGGGCAAACGCCCGGTCTACACCCTCTCCCCTTTTGAAAAGGGCTGGATGAAAGCCTTCAAGGGCATGAGCCGTGCCGAGGTGGCGGCCGAAGTGGACAAGTGGTACGCCGCCAATCCGCAGCACCTTGACCGCCCGGTCATGGACGTGATCTGGTACGAACTCATCGCGCCGCGTCTGGCCGCGCAATAAGCAGGCTGCGCAAGGCGCAAGGAGACAGTTATGAAAAAATTCCTGATGATTGGCCTTCTGGCCGCGCTGGTAGCCAGCGGTCTGGGCTGCACCAACATGAGCAAAACCCAGCAGGGCGTAGCCAGCGGCGCAGCCCTGGGCGCTTTGGGCGGCGCGGGCGTGGCCGCCATCGCCGGCGGCTCGGCCGGTTGGGGCGCGCTTACCGGCGCAGGCGTGGGCGCGCTGGCCGGCGGCATCATCGGCCACGAGCAAAGCAAGAACAAAAGCTGGTAAAACTTTGTCAACTACGGGCGGGGCTGCCCCGCCCATACAGGGCCGCCCGCAAGCGGGGCGGCCTTTTTTGTTCCCGGCACAGCGCTTTGGCCGTGCCCGATTTTATCGGCGCAGCCCGCCCTTGCGGGCACACCTGCTGCAACAGTCGGCAAATATTACGGCATTGCGCGCGCAGCCCAACGCCGCCCACCCTTGCGGCAGGCGTGCGTTCGGGCGTCCCCACGGGCGTTTTACGGGTGGGGGGCGCTTGCCCAACAATCTTTTTTGGCCCATGATTATGGAAAGCAATCCCCCCAACCTGGAGGCAGACATGAAGGATATTCGCAAGGTCGTCATCCCCGTGGCCGGATGGGGCACGCGCTCCCTGCCCGCTACCAAGAATATTCCCAAAGAAATGCTGCCCATCTATAACAAGCCCGTCATCCAGTATGTGGTGGAGGAGGCTCAGCGGGCAGCCATTGAAGACGTCATCTTTGTGACCAACCGGGATAAAAGCGTCATCGAGGACCATTTCGACTACAACCTGCAGCTGGAAGCCGTGCTGCAGCGGGCCGGCAAGCTGGACAAGCTGGCCGAAGTGCGCCGCGTGGCGGAAATGGTCAACATCATGTCCGTGCGCCAGAAAAAACAGCTGGGCCTGGGCCATGCCGTACTCTGTGCGCGTGAGCTGGTGCGGGACGACCCCTTTGCCATCATGGTGGGCGACGACCTCATGTTCGGCGGCGTGCCGGGCATCGGTCAGCTCAAAGAAGTGGCCCTGGCGGAAAACATGCCCGTCATTGGCGTCATGGAAGTGCCGTGGGAAAAAGTCAGCCGCTACGGCATCATTGACGGCGAAGAAGTGACCCCAGGCGTCTACCGCATCAAAAGCATGGTGGAAAAGCCCCGGCGCGAGGACGCGCCCTCGCGCCTGGCCATTGTGGGCCGCTACGTGCTTACGCCGGATATTTTTGACTATCTGGAAAAAGTCACGCCCGGCCACGGCGGCGAAATACAGCTTACCGACGCCCTGCAGGCTATGGCCCAGGAAAGAGGTATGATGGCCGTGCGCATGACCGGCATGCGTTTTGACGCCGGCGACTGGGCCGAATTTCTCACGGCCAATATCTACTTTGCCCTGCAGGATGAGGAACTGCGCTACGAACTGCTGGACAAACTGCGCAAGATCGTGCAGTTCCACTGATACCATCGCGCCCCGCGCCTTTTTTGCCCCTCCGCAGGCCGCGCCCGCGGAGGGGTTCGCGTTTTACCGTCAAGAGTGCCGCATGTACGCCACCGTCGCCCTGTTGAGCCCGCCCTACGCCAGTCTGAGCTACAGCCTGCCGACGGAATTTCCCGTGGAATTCTGGAAGCCGGGCCTGCGCGTGGCCGCGCCCCTGGGCCGGGGCGCCCTACGGGCCGCCGTGCTGCTGGAAACCAGCGCGCAGATCGACCTGCCGCCGGGCGTTGTCTGCAAAGACCTGTGCTGGCCTCTGGAGCCCGCCCCGCTGCTCGCGCCGGATTTGCTGGCCCTGGCCCAGGACCTGGCCCGTCGGCAAGGGCTAACGCCCGGCAGTATTCTGGGGCATGTGCTGCCCCTGGGCCTGCGCAAGACGGGCGTGCGCCTGCACTGCCTGCACCAAGGCCGGGCAGCGGTCTGGCCTCTGGCGCGCCTGCGTGCGGCAGACCAGGAAACCAGGGCAGAGCTGGCCCAGGCCCTGCTTTCCAACGCGGCCCGCCTGCTGCCGCCGGGCACGGACGCGGCCAGCGAAGAACTCTGCCTGCTGCGCGTGGACCCGCCCTGGCCCGTGCGCCCCGCCGCCTCCCGCCAGATCGCCGTGCTGGAATACCTGCACGCCCACGGCGCCGTGTGCCGCCGACAACTGCTCCGCAACCTGGGCCAGCAGGCCGCCCCGGCCCTGCGCAGCCTCATTGAGGCCGGGCATGTGGCGCTGGAGCGAGAGGAGGCCGAAGACCCCACGGACGCCCTGGAACAGTCCCTGCTGCCGCCGCCTCCGGCCCCGTTCAGCCTCAATGCGGACCAGACCGCCGCCCTCGACAACCTGCTGTCGGCCCTGCGCGCGGAGGCCCCGGCTTCACGCCTGCTGTTCGGCGTAACAGGCAGCGGCAAGACGGCCGTGTATCTGGAGCTGGCCAAGGCCTGCCTGGCTGCCGGCAAAAGTCTGCTGCTGCTGGCTCCGGAGGTGGCCCTGGCCCACAAGCTGCGGCGGGACGCGGCCTGCGCCCTGCCGGGAGCGCCCCTCTACTTCCACCACGGCTACCAGACCCCAACGCGACGGGAGGCCACCTTCCGCCAGCTGGCCGAACGCAAGGATCCCTGCCTGGTGGTGGGCACGCGCTCGGCCCTGTTTCTGCCCGTGCCCCGGCTGGGCTGCATTGTGCTGGACGAAGAACACGACGGCTCCTTTAAGCAGGAAGAAAGCCTGGCTTACCAGGCCAAGGAGGTAGCCTGGTTCCGCGCGGCGCAGAACCGCGGTCTGCTGGTGCTGGGTTCGGCCACGCCGGACCTCAAAACTTTTTACGCGGCGGAAACAGGGCGTCTGCCTTTGCTGCGCCTGCCCCGGCGCGTGGGCGGCAGGGATCTGCCCCCTGTGGACCTGGTGGATATCGGCAGCCTTGCCCCCGCAGCCGGCCAAAGCCCCCTGGCCCCGGCCAGCGAAGAGGCCCTGCGCGCCACCCTGGCCCGGGGGGAACAGGCCGTGGTGCTGCTCAACCGCCGGGGCTACGCGCCCCTCATGTACTGTCTGGACTGCAGCCGCGTGCTGCGCTGCCCGCAGTGCGAAATCGGCCTGACCTACCACAAGGGGCTGGAGCGCCTGGTCTGCCACTACTGCGGCTATAGTCTGCCCTTTCCCACGCCCTGCCCCCACTGCGGCGGCACGGACTATCTGCCCTTGGGCGAGGGCACGGAACGCCTGGCGGAACGCCTGGGCGTACTGGCGGGCGGGCCCGTACTGCGTCTGGATCGGGACAGCACCCGCCGTCCCGGCCGCATGGAAGAAATCCTCGCCGCCTTCGCCCGGCAGGAAGCGCCCATCCTGGTGGGCACGCAAATGCTTTCCAAGGGGCACCACTTTCCGCAGGTGACCCTGGTGGTGGTGGCCGACGCCGACCTGGGCCTGAACCTGCCCGACTACCGCGCGGCAGAGCGCACCTTTCAGCTGCTGGTGCAGTCCGCCGGGCGGGCCGGCCGGGGAGAAAAACCCGGCCGCGTGCTCATCCAGACCCGCGACGTAAGCCACTACTGCTGGCAGTTTGTGCGCACGGCGGATTACGAAGGCTTTTATGCGGAAGAGCTGGCCCGCCGACGGCTGCGGCGCTACCCGCCCTTTGTACGTCTGGCTCTGGTGCGCATTTCCTTTGCCAGGGAGGCGCAAGAGGGCCCCCAGGCCCTGAATGCCGTGGCCGCCGCCATGCGCGGCAGGGCCAGGGAACTGGGCGTGCAGATGCTGGGCCCCGCACCCGCGCCCCTGGCCCTGCTGCGCGGACGCAAGCGCTTCTCCTGCCTGCTGAAAGCGCAGGACTGGCAAGCGCTGCGTCAGGTCTTTTTTTTCGCGCGGCAACAAAAAGCAGCCGCGCACCTGCGACTTTTTCTTGACCTTGATCCCGTAAATATGTTGTGAAACTCCTTCGTATTTCGTGCTGTCGGCGGGGCTGCCGCTGTCGGTGCATTTCTTGGCACTTTCTAGGGTACTGGAGGAGTGATGCGGGGTCTGCGCGCGTGTGTTTTGGGCCTGGCGCTGGTGTTGTGCTGCGCGTCCGGGGTGTTGGCAGAGGGCTTTGCCCTTAACGAATGGAGCGCCAGGGGCGTTTCCTTGGCTGGCGGCATGGTGGGGCGGGCCAACGACCCTTCGGCCCTGGCCTACAATGCGGCGGGCATCACCCAGTTGCCCGGCACCCAGGTCATGGGCGGCTTTGCCTTTATTGCGCCGTACGGCAGCATTGAAGCCGACATGCAGGACGGCAGCCGGCACACCACCTTTACCAAGCCGGCCATCTGGACCGCCCCCCACGCCTACCTGACCCAGCAGCTTAACGACCGGGTCTGGCTGGGGCTGGCGGCCTTTTCACGCTTCGGCCTGGGCAACAGCTTTTCCGGCAACTGGGACGGCCGCTACAGTGTGTACGACGTGGGCGTGCAGACCTTTTCCTTTGTGCCTACCCTGGCCGTAAAGCTCAACGACGTGTTTTCCGTTTCCGCCGGGGTGGAAGCCATGTACGCCCACATGTACATGGGCAACAAAATCCCCACAGTTACCCCCACCCTCGAAAAGTATGACAACGACATGCAGCTGGAAGGCACCGGCTGGGGCATGGGCGCGCAGTTCGGCCTGCACATGCGCCTCAGCGACCAGTGGTCTGTGGGCCTGAGCTACAAAAGCCAGGTGACCATGCGCCTGGACGGCGATGTGGAATTTGGCCGCCATGACCAGAACATGCTTGTCAAAATGGGCCAGCACCTGCCCGCCGCCAGGGATTGCTCGGCCAACACGACCTTACAGCTGCCCGACTCCGCCGCCCTGGGCATTGCCTACAAGCCCCTGGACAATCTGAGCTTTGAGGTGGGCGCGGTGTGGACGCGCTGGTCCACCTACAACGCCCTGAATATCTACATGGACAACGGGTACAGCTCCGTCAACAACAAGGAATGGCGGGACGGCTGGAACTTCAACGCCAGCGTGGAATACCGCCCCCTGGACTGGTGGACCCTGCGGGCCGGTTTCGCCTACGAAACGCCGGTGCTCAACGAAGACCACGCAGACTACATCATGCCCGTCAACGGCCGCCAGATGCTCAGCCTGGGCACGGGCTTTGCCTGGAACAACTGGACCCTGGATCTGGCCTACGCCCACTTCTGGATCAACAGTACGGACTACGACCGCACCGATGCAAGCGGCATTCGCAACCAGCTTTCCGGCATCAGCGGGGGGCAATCCAAAAATGTTGCGGCCAATGTCTATATGGTTTCACTGGCGTATGCCTTCTAGAGCATTTAACACTTGAAATGCTCGCTTACGGCAGGCAAAAGCCTGCCTTCTCGCATTTCGTGGCAAGGATTTTCAAGAAAATCCTTGCAGAGCAGTTAGCTCATTTCATTCGCTAACTGCTCTAGGCAGCTTCCTTTTGAGGATATGCCTGCTCAAAGTCTGCGACACGCGCATTCCGGCGCGTACCCGCGCACACGCATTGCGCGTAACCTGCGTGGCTGGCGTCTGCTTACGCAACCCCAGGGGCGGGCCTTTACCTGCGCCGCCGAACGGACGTCTGGAGCGGCGCTGCGCCGAGCCGCACCACGAACTATAGAAAAGCTATTGACATTTTCTAGTGGTTAGGCCAAAGTTAAAGCTGCCCTTGACATTTATAAGGGTTAGCACACAGGAGGACTGTCATGAAACGCATTATCGCCGCACTGGCGCTTGTATTGACCCTGGCCCTGCCGGGCATGGCCGCTGCCGAAGGTACGGGCATGTATCTGGCTCCCAAATTTCTTATGAGCATCCAGAGCACCGGCAACACGGAGCGCACAGACGCCCTGGCCGGCTCTGGCGTGGACAGCTACAGCCAGTTCACCCTGGGCGGCGCTTTTGCCCTGGGCTATGACTTCTGGCCCCAGCAGATGCTGCCCCTGCGCGCGGAAATTGAATTCGCCCTGCGCGGCAACAATGAAAAAACCTGGAGCGACGGCGGCCAGTACATCAACGAGGTGAAGGGCACCTGGAACAGCTCCACCCTCTTTGCCAACCTGTTCTGGGATTTCCACAACGACACGGCCTTCACCCCCTATGTGGGCGCCGGTCTGGGTATGGCCTTCAACTACGTGGGCTATGATTTCACCGACAACAACGGCAACAAGTTTTCCGCCGACGACCGCTTCACCAACTTCGCCTGGAATGTGGGCGCGGGCGTGGCCTACAATTTCAATGAAAACTTCGCCGTCGATGCTTCCTACCGCTTTGTGGGCCTGGGCTACAACGAAGTGAGCGCCACTTCCAACGGCCGTAAGTACGAAATCGGCAACCGTCCCTACAACAACGAATTTATGGTGGGCCTGCGCTTCGCGTTTTAAACCGCATACGGCACAAGCGCCTCTTGCTTAGCCCCGGTTCTTGCCGGGGCTTTTTTGTGCCCCAGCGCAGGGACTGCGGGAGAACTAACGTTTTTTATTGACATATAGATTATTGATTATATACTAAGCGTGTTTTTTTCATACCCTGTTCCAGCAAAGGAGGAAGAAAGATGCTCAAGAGGATGCTTCTTGTGGCGGGCCTGATGGTGGCCCTGGCCAGCCCGGCCCTGGCGGAAACCAACGGCGTGTATGTGGGGCTGAAATTCCTGGATTCCATCCAGAGCACGGGCTCTGTATCCAAAAGTTCAGGAATTTCCAGTGTCTTCGATGTGGACAACTATACCCAGAACACCGTGGGCGGCGGCATTTATGTGGGTTATGATTTTTACCCGCAGAACCAGGTGCCCGTGCGTACGGAAATTGAGTACGCCATCCGCACCAACAGCACCACCACCTGGGATCTGAACGACACCGCCAAGGTTGCGGTGAATAGTTTTGCAAAAAGCAAGGGAGCCGATACAGCCGACGCCAGTCTGAAGGGCGAATGGAACCTGCAGACCCTGTTCCTTAATGCCTACTGGGACTTCCACAACGACACGGCCTTCACCCCCTATATCGGCGGCGGCATCGGCCTGGGTTTTTTGCGCACCAAGTACGAGCTTGAGGTTGCGGCGTCAGCTCACGGGCAGACGGCTAGCATCAGCGACAGCTTTAGCGAGACCCACACCGTGTTCGCCTGGAACGCCGGGGCGGGCTGCTCCTACGCCTTCAACGAAAACTTCTCCGCCGACCTGGCCTACCGTTTTGTGGGTCTGAGCTACAGCGAAACAGAAAAAAACCTTTTGGGCAGTAAAGAAAAAATCGGCATGGCGCCCTACGCCAACGAATTCAGCCTGGGCCTGCGGTACACCTTCTAGCCGCACAGCCAGAAATCACTCCGGTGCGGTCCGCAGCATTGCTCTGCAGCATGGGGGCCGCACCGGGCCGTCCTGACCAAGAAAAAGTACCCCGGCCGGCGGCGCAACCTTCCTGCCGCAAAGGCCCCGCCCTGCGGCCTTGCCATACCGGCCGGGGTGCGCCTGTTTCTGTAGCCGCAGCCATTTTTGCGCTTTTCTTCCTTGGCTCCAAAATCAGCTTTGGGGTAAGGGAGTCATGCGCATCAGCATTTCTGTAACGACTATCCCTCTTCAAAAAAACGCGCCCCCACAGCTCAGGGCTTTGCCGGCTTGACGGGCAGCAGAGTCTTGTGAGGCCCGCGCATACGATAGACAAAATCCGCACGGGGCAGGTCCCCGCTGACCACCAGCAGGAGCAGAAGCCCGGCGGCAGGGTCTTCCCTGGCCAGGCCCAGCCCTGTGACGCCTTCCTGCGTAAAGGCAAATTCCCATTGACCGCTGGCCCGAAGTACAGGTTTGCCGCCGCCCAGGCGTTGGGCATTGGCGCGGGCGGCCTGCTCGGCTTCGCCGGGTTGGGCGGGCCCTGCAATAATCAGGGCCGAAGCCTTGTGGTCCTTTTGTCCCAACAAAACCTGCACCGCGTCCTGCAGCTTGACCGGCCCGCTGACCACCACCCAGTCGGGGGGCAGATCCAGACTGTAGTAGGGGGTGGTCAGGGGGGCGGCCCAGGCGGCCAGGGGCAACACTACGGTCAGAACCAGACTGCAGAACAGTTTTCGCCACATCTTCTTCTCCAGAGCCCGACGTCCGGCGGGCGCATTGTAGTACAGACAACAAAAGGGTTGCACAGCTATTGCGCCACAGCCCCAGGGATTATTCAGGGCCAGACAAAAGCCGTGGCAGCGCAAAATAATGCGCATGGCTCTATGTTCGCCGTTTGAACATACGCACAGCTACGGCCACAGCCACGGCGCTGATAAGAATGATCTTGCCCAGATGCGTCATGGCGGCCAGCACGGTAATATCCTTCAGAAACACCCCTTGCACAATGGCGGTAAAGTGACGCATGGGGTTGATCTGGCTGGCGTACTGCAGAAATACGGGCATATTGTTGATGGGCGTAACCGCGCCGGAAATAAGAATACAGGGCACGCCCACGGTAAAGGCCCCCAGAAAAGCCTGCTGTTGCGTGGCCGAAAGGGAGGAAACCATCAGCCCCATACCGCCGGAGGCCACGGCAAAGGCCAGCATGCCCAGGTACAGCAGCACCAGGGAGCCGGTAAAAGGCACGCCAAAGCCAAACACGGAAATGATCAGGAAAATGGTGCCGTGGGCCAGCCCCACCAGGCAACCGGGCACCAGTTTGGCCAGGGCGATTTCCGTGGCGGTGGCGGGCGAAACCAGCAGTTGGTCAAAGGTGCCCACCTCCCGCTCCCGCGCCACGGAAAGTCCCGTAACCACCAGCCCCAGCATAAAACTCAGCATGCCGATGAGGTTGGGCAGAAAAAACCACTGGAACTCCAGGTTAGGGTTGAACCAGCAGCGCACGCGCACGTCCAGGTCCGGGGCTGCGGCTTTGCGGGCTTCCTGGCCCAGGGGCGTATCCAGGGCCACGGGGCGCAGCAGCCGCTCCAGGTAGTAGGCGGCGATCTGCGCGGCGTTGGAGCGGCGGCCGTCCAGGATGGCCTGCACCGTGGCCGGTTCGCCCCTTTCAATGCGGCGGGAAAACTCCTGGTCAAAGACCAGGATGAACAGGGCCCGCTGCTGCTCCATGACCGGGCGGATGTGCGCCTCCCCTTCCAGAAAGCTCACACTGCGGAAGGTGGGCGAGCCCTGAATGCGGCGGACGATTTCCCGGCTCCAGCGGCCGTTGTCCTGGTTCAGCACGGCCACGTCCACATTGCGCACTTCCAGGGTGGCGGCCCAGCCAAAGGCCACGATCTGCAGCAGGGGCGGCACAATGATCAGGGTGCGGGAAACCCGGTTGCAAAACAGCACCAGCAGTTCCTTGCGCACAATGGTGAGCATGCGCCGCCAGTTGAGCCGGGGAAGGGAAAAGACGGCCATCTCACACGTCCAGGCGCTTGACCAGATTTTTGTAGACCAGCCCCAACAGCACAACGGCCAGCAGCCCCATAAAGGCCAGACTGGGCAGAAACACGGCCCACACGTCTCCGGTCAGGAAGAGCGTGCGCAGACAGGTGTTGAAGTAGCTGACGGGCAGAAGCCGGGTAAGAACGCGCAGGGCCAGGGGCATGCTGCTGATGTCAAACACAAAGCCGGAGAGCAGCAGCGCTGGCAGGAAGCCGGAAAACAGCCCGGCCTCGGCGGCCACCAGCTGCCCACGCAAGGTGACGGAAATGAACAGCCCCTGGCCCAGGGCACTGCACATGAAGACGGAAGACAGCAGCAGCAGCGCCGCTACGGAACCGCGAAAGGGCACAGCAAACAGGGTCACCGCCGCCACGGCGCAGAGGGCCATGCTGAACATGCCCATGCAGAAATAGGGAATGAGCTTGCCCAGCAAAAGCTGCATGCGGCTTACGGGCGTGGCGAACATGGCCTCCATGGTGCCGCGCTCCCACTCGCGGGCAAAAACCAGGGAGGTCAGCAGGGTGCCGATGAGGGTCATGATCACCGTAATGGCCCCCGGCACCAGAAACTGCACGCTCTTGGCCGCCGGATTATACCAGAAGCGCGGCTCCAGGCTGACGGGTGCGGCCGCGCCGCTGCCCAGGGTTGCGGCCTGCCAGGCTGTGATCAGGCCCTGACTGTAGCTCTGGATGTATTGGGCCGTGTTGGGCTCCGTGCCGTCCACCAGCACCTGCAGCACCCCAGTGCCGCCGCGCTCCAGGACGGCGTCGAAATCCTGGCGGATGACCAGCACGCCCTGCACTACAGAATCGCGCATGTACTCCGCAGCCGTGTCCATATCCCCCACCGGGCGGGTGGCAAACCAGGGGGAATGGGCAAAATCCGCCGCCAGGCTGAGGGCGTGGCGGCCGCCGCTCTGGTCCAGCACGGCCAGACGCAGCACGCCCGCGTCCAGGGTGATGCCGTAGCCGAACAAAAGCAGAAAGATGAAAGGCAGCACCCCGGCCACCAGATAGGAGGAAGGATCCCGCACTATCTGCTGAAATTCCTTGCCCACCAGGGCCATAAGCTGCTGTATCCACAAAGATTTTTTCATACTTTTCACCGTCAGCTCCGCAGCCCGCGCGCGGCCGCGCCGCCCTTTATTGGGGGTGCTCCTTGTCGTAACGCTCAATACTGGCGATAAAGGCCTCCTCCAGGGTCGGGTCCTGCAGGCCGGGGCAGGCGGCCTTAAGCGCGTCCGGCGTGCCCATGCTGATCATGGCCCCCCTGTAGATGAGGGCAATGCGGTCACAGTATTCGGCCTCCTCCATGAAGTGGGTGGTCACCAGCACCGAGGCTCCGGCGGCGGTCATAGCCGTGATATGCTTCCAGAAATCGCGGCGGGTGCGCGCGTCCACGCCGGAAGTGGGTTCGTCCAGAAAGAGCACCGGGGGCTGGTGCAGGGTAGCGCAAAGCAGGGCCAGCCGCTGCTTCTGCCCCAAGGGCAAAGCGCCCGTGCGGCTGTGCAGATAGTCCTCCAGCTCCAGGGCGCGGGCCAGCACGGGCAACAGGGCCTTGCGGCGCTCTCGGTCCAGACCGTAGAGCTCGGCAAAAATTTTGATGTTTTCCGCCACGGGTATGTCCGGATACAGCGAAAACTTCTGGGCCATGTAGCCCAGCCGCGAACGCGCCGCGCTGCCGGCGGTGAGCAGGTCCACGCCGTCCACGGCGCAGTCCCCGGAGGTGGGCCGCGACAGGCCGCAGAGCATGCGGAAGGTGGTAGATTTGCCCGCGCCGTTGGGACCCAGCAGGCCAAAAATTTCGCCCGCGCGTACGTCAAAGGTAATGTCCCGCGCGGCCACAAAGCTGCCGAAGCGCTTGGTCAGACGGCGGGCGGCGATGCGCGGCGCGGCGGCCGCCCCTGCGGTCCCGACGCTGTGGTCTTGCGGCGTCCCCGCGGCACGCGCGCCGCCAGTGGGGGCCGCGGGGCCTTCCGCCGTCGCGGCCGATGGCCGGGCGTAAGGCGAAGGTTGCTGGCTGATGCCGCCCAGAGCGCTCATGTAGGCGTCCTCCAGGCGCGGGGGCGCGGGCTCGCCGCCCTGGGCCAGCACTTCCTCACGCAGGGCCGGAGGCGCGTCAGCGGCCAACACCAGACGCAGACGGGCGCCCTGGATCAGCGCGTCCTCCACGCCCGGACGCATGCTCCATTGCGCCAAGGCCGTGCGGTGCAGCCCCGGCGGCGTCCGGAGCAGAAAAACCCGGCCGACAGTCCTGGCGGTGAGTTCCTCCGGCGGCCCGGCATAGAGCACGCCGCCACGGTCCAGCATGATGACGGTGGGGCAGCGCGCGGCCTCGTCCAGATAGGCCGTGGACCAGACTACGGTCATGCCGTCGCGGCTCAAATCCTGCACCATACGCCAGAGCTCCCGGCGGGACTGGGGGTCCACGCCCACGCCGGGTTCGTCCAGCAAAAGCAGGCGAGGCGCGCCCAGCAAGGCGCAGGCAATGCCCAGCTTCTGCTTCATGCCGCCGGAAAGCCGCCCGGCCAGCCGCTCCGTAAACGGGGCAAGGGCGGTAAAGTCCAGCAGCCGGGCAAAAAGCGCCTCCCGCGCTGCGCCGGTCAGGCCGCGCAGGCTGGCGTGCAGCCGCAAATTGGCCAGAACGGAAATATCCTCATACAGGCCGAAACGCTGGGGCATGTAGCCGATGCTGTTGGGCTGCGCCCGCAACAGGGCCTGCGGCTCCTGCCCGAAGATGCGCACGCTGCCGGCAGTGGGCGGCATGAGCCCGGCCAGAATGCGCATAAGGGTGGTCTTGCCCGCCGCGTCCGGCCCCACCAGGCCCGTAATGCGCCCGGCGGGCGCCACGGCGTTGATGCGGTCAAGGGCCGTCACGGCCTGCCGACCACGACCAAAGCGCATGGTCAGGCCCTCCAGGCGCACGGCAAAAACAGTGGAGGGAGAGACTGCGCCCGCCGCGGCAGTGGGGCCAGTGGCGTCTGCCATGCCCTTCGCATTAGGGGACGCGTCAACGGAGGGTTCCGGGCCAGCGGGATTCTCGGCCTCCGGCCGGGCGGGGGCCTCCCCACCCAACGGCATCTGCAATTTTGCGGCCGTCATGGCGCGGGGCTGTCCTCCAGCACCAGAGTCACGGGCATGCCCTGGCGCATGACGTTTTCCGGATCCTGCGCCTGCACGCGCAGGCGGTAAACCAGAGCTGTGCGCACCTCGCGCGTTTCCACTGTTTTAGGCGTAAATTCCGCCGTAGGGGCGATAAAGCCCACCCGACCGGAAAAGACCTTGCCCGGCGCGGCGTCCACATAAATCTTCACGGCCATGCCCGGTTTGACGCGGCCCAGGTTGGGTTCGTCCACATAGGCGCGCAGCCAGACGGGGTCCGTGAGCGTAAGGGTGTAGACGGTCTGCCCAGCCTGCACAATAGCCCCGGCCTCGCGCGCGCGGGTGAGCACAATGCCCTTTTGCGGGGCAACCAGCTGCGCGTCGCGCAGCTGAATCTGCGCGTGCTCCAGAGAGGCTGCTGCCGCGTCCACCGCCGCTTTCTGGGCCAGCACGTCTTCTTCACGATATCCGGAAAGCAACATGTCCAGCTGGTCCTGGGCCGAACGCAGGCGGGCGCGGGCCTGCTTGTCCCCGGCGCGGGCGTTATCCAGCTCTTTCTGTGAAATGGCGTTGGACGCGCGCATGGCTGTTACGCGCTTGAGGTTGATGGCGGCGTTTTCGGCCACAGCCGTGGCCGCGCTGACATCAGCTTTGGCCTGGGCGATTTCCTCCACCCGGTAGCCGCGCTCCAGACGCGCCAGGGCGGCCTGCTGCTGGGCCAGCACGGCGGCGGCCTGATCGCGCTGCTGCGTGAGCAGGTCCACATCCAGACGCGCCAAAGGCTGGCCCGGCGTCACGGCGTCGCCCTCGTCCACCAGCACAGCCGCAATGCGCCCGCCCACGCGAAAGGCCAGATCCACCTGCCGGATATCCACATTGCCGTAAAGGGTCAGCGGGCCTTGGTCGCGCTGGTCCCACCAGCGCCAAAGCAAAAAGGCCGCCACCAGAAGGACGGCCCCCACGGCCGCAAGGCCGAACGTTTTACGGGAAATAGCCATACGCCTCCCCCACCCCATCGGCGGGGCGGTTTGCGCCGCATTGCGTCACAACGGCACGGATGTAACCGACTGCGCCGCCGGGATGTTCAAAACCCCTGGACAGCCAGGCCGCCCGGACGCTCCGGACGCAAAAACCCGGCCATACCTGAAGCATAGCCGGGTGCAGAGGGCTTGTCCAGCAGGCGGGGTCAAGCAGCCCCCCCCGCGACGGAAGCGCCGCAAGGCTCAGCCGTCCGTACCGGGGCCGCCGGCGGCAAGCGCGCCGTACTGCGGCGCAAAGGGCAGATAGTCCGCAGGCATATCATCCTTGAGATGCACGCCCGTGAAGCCGCGCGCAAAAGCCCCCTGCACCAGGTAGCAGAGCTTGCGCACGCCCTCTTCCATGCTCAAGCCGCCGGGGCGCACGTTGGAGATGCAGTTGCGGGCTTCATCCGTACAGCCGGGAAAGGGCGCATAGGTCAGATACACACCCAGAGAATTGGGCGAACTGAGGCCGGGGCGCTCGCCGATAAGAATGACCACCAGGCGGGCCCGCAACAGAGAGGCCACCTCGTCGGCCACGGCTACCCGTCCATAGCGCACCAGGACTACAGGGGCGGCGCGCAGACCGGCGGCCCGCACGCGCTCCAGAAAAGCCACGGCAAAAGGGGCCGCGTTTTCGTGCACAGCACGGGCCGAAAGCCCGTCGCTGATAACCACGCTTACGTCCGCCCCGGCCACGCCCGGCGTTGCCGCAAACCGCCCCAGCTCCGCGTAAGCGGCCTCGCTCAGGCGACGGCCCTTGTCCGGCCGGGTCAGAAACTCATCCTTGTGGCGGGCGGCACTGGCCAGCTCCAGACAGCGCAGCCCGGCGGCTTCCAGATCCGCGCGCACGGCGGCCGCGTCAAAGGACGTGAGCACCGCGTCCCGCGCCTGGGCATGGGCCAGGCGGAAGCGCAGCCACTGGTCGTGGGGCAGGCTCACGCCACAGCGGCCCAGAGCGATGCGGGCGTCAGTGTAGCCACGCAGTTCACCCCAGGGATCAGCCCTCACGGGAGGGTTGGGACACGAAGACCGGGGCCGTGACATCTCAAATGCCCTCTTCTGCCGCGCTCACCTGCTTTTCCAAAGCCAGCAGGGCCCCGTCGGGAGGCAGCAGTTCTCCCTGCGGGCCGTGAATGCCCATACCTTCCAGCCAGGCCTCGAACTCCGGCGCCGGGCGCTTATGCAAGAGCTTACGCAGGTAAGCGGCGTCGTGGAAGGAAGTAGACTGATAGTTGAGCATAATGTCGTCCGCGCCCGGTATGCCCATGATGAAATTGCAGCCCGCCGCGCCCAACAGGGTCAACAGGGTGTCCATGTCGTCCTGGTCGGCCTCTGCGTGGTTGGTATAGCAGATGTCCACGCCCATGGGCAGGCCCAGCAGTTTGCCGCAGCAGTGGTCCTCCAGACCCGCGCGGATAATCTGCTTGCCATTATAGAGGTATTCCGGCCCGATAAAGCCCACCACCGTGTTCACCAGCAGGGGGCGGTAGCGACGGGCCACGGCGTAGGCGCGGCATTCTATGGTTTGCTGGTCCACGCCATAGTGGGCGTTGGCGGAAAGAGCGCTGCCCTGCCCGGTTTCAAAATACATAACGTTGTCGCCCACTGTGCCGCGCCCCAGATCCAGCGTGGCCTGCCAGGCCTCGTCCAGTAGGGCCAAATTGATGCCAAAGCTGGCGTTGGCTTTTTCCGTACCCGCAATGGACTGAAAGCAGAGGTCCACGGGCACGCCGCGGTTGATGAGCTCCAGCGTGTTGGTCACATGGGTGAGTATGCAGCTTTGGGTGGGGATTTCATAACGTCGGATGAGCCCGTCCAGCAGATAGTTGAGGCGGGCTATGTTTTCCAGGCTGTCCGAGGCGGGGTTGATGCCGATGACCGCATCGCCCGAACCGTAGTACAGGCCGTCAATGGTAGAGGCCAGGATGCCGCGGGCGTCGTCCGTGGGGTGGTTGGGCTGCAGCCTGACCGAAAAATGGCCGGGCAGGCCGATGGTATCCCGAAAGCGGCTGACCACCCGGCATTTGGAGGCCGCCAGAATCAAATCCTGCACGCGCATGAGCTTGCTGGCCGCCGCCGCCATTTCGGGCGTGAGGCCGGGGGCCAGGGCCGCCAGGCTTGCCGCGTCCGCCGCGTCGGTAAGCAGCCAGTCGCGCAGATCCCCTACCGTGAAGGAACTGACCGGTGCAAAGGCTGCGGCGTCGTGGCCGTCCAGAATCAGACGGGTGATTTCGTCCTCCTCGTAGGGCACCACCGGCTCTTCCAGAAAGCGCTTGAGGGGCGTTTCGGCCAGGGCCATCTGAGCGCGCACGCGCTCTTCGTCGTTGTCGGCAGCTACCCCGGCCAGGATGTCGCCCGAACGCAGGGGCGACGCCTTGGCCAGCAGCTCGCGTAAAGAAGTGCGGCTGTCCATTCCGGCCGCCTACTTGAAAGCCCTGGTCAGATACATGGCGATGTCGGGAAAGATCATGACCAGGATAAGGCTCAGCAGCAAAAGGGAAACCACGGGCAGAATGGAGGCGTAGATGTCGTTCATGGTTACGCCCTTGGGGGCCATGGCCTTCATAAGAAAGAGATTGTAGCCCAGAGGAGGCGTCATGTAGGCAATCTGGCAGGTGATGGTGTAGAGCACGCCGTACCAGATGGGGTCAAAGCCCAGGGCCTTGACCAGGGGAATATACAGCGGGGCCACAATGATAAGCATGGCGGTATCGTCCAGAAACATGCCCAGAATCAGAAAGGATATCTGCATGACGATGAGCACGCCCCAGGGGCTCAGGTGCCAGCCGTCAAGAAACAGCGTCTTGATGGCGTGCACAGCGCCCAGACCGTCAAACACGGAGCTGAAGCAGAGTGCGCCCATGATGATCCACATGAACATGCAGCTCACGCTCAGGGTCTGCACCAGCGCCACGTTCATCACCTTGCGGGTCAGCCGCTTTTTGAAATAGGCAGCCAGCGTGGCCACCAGCGCGCCTACGGCGGAGCTTTCCACCAGGCTGGCCATGCCCGTGAGGAAGGAACCCGTCACGGCCACGATGATGACCAGAGGCAGCAGCCCTGCCCGCAGCAGACGACGCCTTTCTTCCGGACTGATGGACGCCAGCTCCTCCTTGGAAAGGGCCGGAGCCAGGGCCGGATTGAGCTTGCAGCGGATGACGATGTAGAGCGTGAGCATGGCGGCCAGCAGCAGGGCCGGGCCAATGCCGGCTATCCACAGCGTGCTCACGGGCTGGCGGGCGATCATGCCGTAGAGCACCAGCACCACGCTGGGCGGCATCATAAGACCAATGCTGCTGCCCGCCTGGATAATGCCCGTGACCATGCGCTTGTCATAGCCGCGTTTGAGCATCTCCGGCATGGCGATGCTGGCCCCGATGGCAAGCCCGGCCACACTCAGGCCGTTCATGGCCGAAACCGCCACCATCAGACCCACGGTGCCCAGGGCCAGACCGCCGGGCAGGGGGCCCATCCAGACGTGGAACATGCGGTAAAGGTCATTGGCTATGCCTGATTCAGACAGCACATAGCCCATGTAGATGAACAGGGGCAGGGAAATCATGGGAAACCACTTCATGAGCGTGATGCTGGCGTTGAAGGCCATCTGCGAGCCGCCCGTGCCCCACAAAAAAGCCGCCGCCACGGCCCCCACAAAGCCGATGGCCGCAAAAACGCGCTGCCCGGTGAGCATGAGCAGCCCCATGGATGCAAACAGCAGCAGGGCCGTGGTCTCATGCGAAAGGGTAAAGGTAAAATCCAGCATTGTTGTTGCGTCCTTTACGGCTTATCCTGAGCCGATTGCTGTTGCTTTTCCGTGGTACCCTGCAGCTCTTCCAGGTTGCCTTCCACAATAAGCCGCTCAGGAATATTTTCTTCGATAATCAGCCCACGGGAGCGCGCCAGCGCCTTAAAAAATTCTGAGAAGGCCTGCAGTAAAGTCAAAGCTATGCCTGTGCCCATGATGATCTTGATAGGCGCCAGGGGCGGCGCCCAGGCCGTGTTGTTGTGCTGGCTGAATTCTATGGAATACCAGGTGCTTGAAAGGCATCCATAGAGCAAAAACCCCAAATATACGATGAGAAAGACAGACGTGCATACGTCAGCTTTGGCCTGGTTGCGCCAGTTCCAGCGCGCATAAAATACGTCCAGACGCACATGGGCGTTGACCAGGAGGGCGAAACCGCCGCCAAGAATATAGTAGGCCACCATGCAGAACTGCGCCATTTCCACCCCCCAGATGACCGGAGAATCAAGAAAATAGCGGGAAAAGGCCGAATAAAGTAAAATTCCCATCATGACGAAGATGATATACAGCACGCAACGGCCCACGAGGCGGTTTACGGCATCAACGTAGCGGACGTATAGTTTGATGAAGCCTGGCATGGAATTCTCTTTTTCTGGTGAAACAGTTGCGTGTCAGTGCGCCGCGGGGCCGGCCGGACCGAGCCTCGCGGCGCATCCTGTCAGTAACGGTACGGACGTCCCGCCTTGGTCATGTCTGCATTGTATTTTTTGAGAATCTCCACCACCTTAGCGCAACGGGGACTTTTTTTGGCCGTTTCGTCCCAGAACTTGTGGGCGGCCTCTTCCACCTTGGCCCATTCGGCGTCGGGAATGGAGGTCAGCTCCATCTTGCCGCCGTTGACGCGGTAGTGCGCCTCGCCCCACCAGTACCAGTGCTGCCGATAGTAGTGTGAGCTGTCGCAGGTGAGATTGAAGAGCGTCTTGAGGTGCTCCGGCAGTTCCGCCCACTTTTTGCTGTTGGCAAAGTAGGAGCCGATCCACGCGCCGCAGATGTTGTTGGTGAGGTAGTATTTGCACTGCTCGGCCCAGCCGGAGGTGTAGTCTTCCGTAATGCCCGACCAGCACACGCCGTCCAGCTCGCCCGTCTGCAGGGCTACCTGAATGTCTTCCCAAGGCAGGCTCACGGGCACCACGCCAAACTGGCTCATGAACTTGCCGCCCGTGGGGAAGGAAAACACCCGCTTCCCCTTGAGGTCGCCCAGACTGCGGATGGGCTTGGTGGTGGCGAAGTTGCAGGGGTCCCAGGAGCCTGCGCCCAGCCATTCCACGCCCCGGATCTCGGCGTAGGCTTCTTTCCAGATCTTGTTCAGGCCCCAGTGCTCAAACAACGCGGGCACGTCCAGCGAATAGCGGGTGGCAAAGGGAAAATACGCGCCAAAGATAGCCACGTCCGCCGGAGAGGACATGGAATCTTCGTCGCACTGGGCGGCGTCGATGGTGCCGTTCTGCACGGCGCGGAACAATTCGCTAGTGGGCACCAGCTGGTCGGAAGTGTAGAGCTCAATGACCATTTCCCCGTTGGCGGCCTTGTTAAAGGCGTCAATCTGGGGTTTGATGACGTGCTCGGCCAACGCGGCCCCGGCATAGGTCTGCATGCGCCACTTGATGGGCGCCTTGGCGGCCCGGCTTTCTACGGCCTGCAGCACGCCCGTGGAGGCGGCCACGGCCGCCGTGGCCCCCATACCCGCCTTACGCAAAAATTCCCTTCGTTGCATGTCACCCTCCTTGGGGCAAGCTGAGGTACAAAAAAAGGCCGCATGACCTGCGGCCCAAGCAACCCCTAAGGGCTGCAACAGCACTGCGCCATTCTCTTTCCTTCCCCTTAAGCAAGCACAGTGCCAACACGGGAATGGCCCCGACTTTTTCTGTATAATATTAAAATAATTTATTTTTATTTTTTGCTACTCCTGTTTTCCGGCCATCTCGTCCCCCACTGCAACACAAATTTAGCTCACACACAGGCTGCGGCACGCTTTTTTGTGACAATCAAGGCCCAACTACGGCGCTAATTTTTTATAATATCGATTAATTATTTACTATTTTTAAATATATCATATAAAACAAAATTGTTTCATAGGATGTACAAAAAAACCCCGCAGTGCGGGGCTTCAAAAAAAAGCTGCCTTTGCGGCAGGATGCCGCAGCAATCAAAACAGACAATCCAAAAATGTTTCCAGGTCCACCCCCTGCAGGTAAGCGTTGAGGTCCACGGAGCTCAGACGCTGGGCCAGCTCGGCCCGGTCGTGCTGGCAACCCACAATCAGGGCCTCCAGCTCGCCCACGTCCCGCACGCCGAAATAGTCGCCAAACAGGCGCAGGCCCGTAATGCGGCCGCCCTGCACGTCCATGCGCACGTCCAGCACGCCGCCGGGCGTGCGGGTGGCCTGACTGAAGCCGTAGTCGGGCGAATAGCCGAAATTCCAGTCCCAGGAGCGGTATTTTTCCGCCGCCAGCGCCGTGATGGCCGCTGTTTCTTCCCCGGTCAGGCTGGTGTCCGCCGCCGGACTGTCGCCGGTCATATAGCGCAGCAGGTAAGCGGTAAAATCTTCAATGCCCATGGGTTGCGGCAAAAAATCGGCAATATTGCCCACCCGGCTGCGCACGCTTTTCACGGCCTTGTCGCTGTATTTGGCCGCGCCAGGTTTGAGCGCGCCTGAGATATCCTCAATATTAGAGGCGAACAGCAGCGTGCCGTGGTGCAGCACCCTGTCCTTGTGCACGTGCTGGGCGTTGCCGGAAATTTTCTTGTCCTGAACGACCATATCGTTGCGGCCATTGAACTGGCAGGGCACGCCCAGGGCGTTGAGCGCCGCCACCATGGGCGCGGCGAAACGCTGGAAATCCAACTGACTGACCAGGTTGTTCAAACTGATGAACGTAAAATTAAGGTTGCCCAGGTCGTGAAATACTGCCCCGCCGCCCGTAAGACGGCGTACCACAGGGATGTGCCGCTCCAGCACGAAGGTCTGGTTGATTTCAGCCAGGGTGTTCTGGTTGCGCCCCACAATGACGGACGTATCATTGCGCCAAAGCATAAAGATATCCGTACTGGTATGGTGCAGCAGCCAGTCTTCGGCGGCCAGATTGAAAGCGGGGTCTACGGAAGGATTGTACAGAATGCGCATGCGACTCCTCAGCTCACGCAGGTTACCTTTGCAGCGGGGCAGACCAGGGCCATGAGAGGCCCGCCCAACGCTTGACGGCGCGCCGCGGAACGCCTTTTGGCGGTCTGACGGCGGACAATTACGGCGCGGCAGCCCGCGCCCGCCGACATGACATACACCAGAAGGCCCGGCTTTGTCAGCCGGGCCTGCATGGTCAGTCGCGATAAGGCCCCTGTCGGGCACAGAGGGCAGAGATCAGATCTCGGCTTCGGGAATGCCCAGAGCCTTGGCCACGCCTGCGCCGTAGGCCGGGTCCGCCTTGGCACAGTGGTGGATGTGGCGCAGCTGAATATCCTTGGGCACGCCCGCCATGGCGCGGGCCGTATTGCCAAACAGGGCCTCCTGCTGCTCCGGAGTCATGAGCCTGAAGAGCTTGCCGGGCTGTTCAAAATAATCTGCGTCGTCGCAGGGGAAGGGCCAGTGGTCGGCATCACCCTCAATGTTCAGGGGCGGCTCAGCCGCCTGCGGGTTTTCCTGCCACACGCCGTGGCTGTTGGGTTCGTAGTTGGTCAGGCCGCCATAGTTGCCGTCCACCCGCATTTGTCCGTCGCGGTGATAACTGTGGAAAGGGCAACGCGCCCGGTTCACCGGAATAAGATGATGGTTCACGCCCAGGCGGTAGCGCTGTGCATCGCCGTAGGAGAAAAGGCGACCCTGCAGCATTTTGTCCGGCGAAAAGCCGATGCCCGGCACCACATTGGCGGGGTTAAAGGCGGCCTGCTCCACTTCGGCGAAGTAGTTTTCCGGATTGCGGTTGAGCTCCAGCACGCCCACTTCCAGCATGGGGCAGTCTTTGTGGTACCAGACCTTGGTGAGGTCAAAGGGATGGTAGGGCAATTTGGCGGCGTCCGCCTCAGGCATGACCTGCACAAACATGGTCCAGCGGGGGAAATCCCCCTTCTCTATATGCTCAAAAAGGTCGCGCTGGTGGCTGTCGCGATCGCGGCCCACCAGCTCCTGTGCCTCGGCATCCGTAAGATTTTTGATGCCTTGCTGCGTTTTGAAGTGGAATTTGACCCAGAAGCGTTCGTTCTGAGCGTTGATGCAACTGAAGGTATGGCTGCCGAAACCGTGCATGTGGCGGTAGGAAGCGGGAATGCCCCTGTCGCTCATGACCACGGTCACCTGGTGCAGCGCCTCCGGCAGCAAGGTCCAGAAGTCCCAGTTGTCCGTATTACTGTGCATGTTGGTGTGCGGATTGCGCTTGACCACATGGTTGAGGTCGGGAAATTTCAGCGGGTCACGCAAAAAGAACACGGGGGTATTGTTGCCCACCAGGTCCCAGTTGCCTTCCTCCGTATAAAATTTAAGGGCAAAGCCGCGGATGTCGCGTTCGGCATCGGCCGCGCCGCGCTCGCCGGCCACTGTGGAAAAGCGGGCAAAGAGCTCGGTTTTTTTGCCCACCTGGGCGAACATGGCGGCACGGGTGTAGCGGGAGATGTCGTGCGTGACAGTAAACGTGCCGTAGGCGCCGGAACCCTTGGCGTGCATGCGTCGTTCCGGGATGACCTCACGGTCGAAATGGGCCAGTTTTTCCAGAAACCAGACGTCCTGCAACAGCATGGGGCCGCGCGGGCCGGCTGTGAGCACCCGGTTGTTGTCCGCTACGGGGGCGCCGGCGTTGGTGGTGAGTTTGGGATCTTGCGGCATGGCTCGTCTCCTTGGGTTAAAGGTTATTCCAAGGGAAGGCGGCTCGTGCGCCCTCATCTGAGCACACTATGGCATGGGCAAATTTTTTTGTAAATAGTAATTATTATCATATTATAAAAAACAAAAAGTATTTTATAACTATACTATATTATTAATGTTTTTATTAATTTCTTTGAAAAATTGCGGTTCCGCTGTTGATAGGGATACGCACAGCTGAAAACGCAAGGGCAAGGTGAAAAGCTCTAGTTCTGTACGGGGACAGGTTTACGACTGCGTTGAATGGGCTTGCCGAGGCCCATGCTTTCTGCGGTGTGCACCACTTCGGCGGCCCTGGCCTGGTCGCCGCGCAACAGAACCAGCACCACATAGAGTTTGCCGGATCGTTCCATGCGGGTACGCAGCCCCCGGCCTTCCAGGCGCTGGCGCAGGCCGTCCACACTGTCCGCATCCTTGAAAGCGCCCACCTGAAAGACATAGTCGGACATGGCGCCGGGAGTGGGCTGGGCAGACGCCGCAAAGGCCGCAGGCGCCGGAGAGGTCGCCTGCACGGCAGCCGCGCCCTGCCCCGTGCCGCCGGGGGCGGCTGTCTGTGCGGCCGTCTGGCCGGGAGCAGACTCTCGCCCCGCGCTTTTGGGACCAGCGGGCACAACGGCCTGAGCGGCGGCAGCCGCCACCGGGGCCGTTTTGGCCGGGGGCAGGCTCTCGCCCCGCAGCACACGGGCAAAGCGCAGATCTTCCGGAGCCAGAATGCCCTGCCCCGCCCCCTGTTCTGCATCGGCCTGCTTTGCATCCTTGTCACCGGCGGCAGCGTCCTCCGGGGCCGCTTGCCGCGCCGCCTGCGCCTGGAGGGCCTGGCTGCGCCAGGAGGCCCTGCCGCTCATGACCCCGCCCAGATAGGCCAGCACCACCGCCGCCGCCAGCAAAAAACAGGCGGCCACCACAGCTGCAGGGCGCAGACAGAAACAGGCTTTGGATTCGGCGTCAGAGTTTCGGGACTGAAGAACGACCTGAGGCATGATTTCTCCTGAAAAATGGCGTGGCGATCTCCTGCGGACGGACCGCAGGCCTGGAGCGCTGGGGGACTGAAGTATTGACGGCTCCCGCACCTTTACCGACCATAACAGCCACGGCCACGGGCGTAAAGAGCGTGGTGCGCTTGCGGACGTAGCCGCCGCTCTGGTATACTGCAGACTGTTCAGGGGTTGCTGCAACCGTCAAGGAGTCCGCCTATGCCCTTCAGCTGCTTCCGTCTTTTGTTTCTGCTGCTTCCGATTCTGCTGTCGGCCGGCGCGCCCTGTGCGGCCCACGCCAATCCAGCGGCCGGTCGCCCGCCGCAGTTGCTGCGCATTGTCAACAACAGCGGGGCAGACGTGCTGAACCTGTGCGTCACGCACCAGAGGCAGGTGCAGTACGTACGTCTGGATATGCCCCCCAAGGGCAGCGACCTGGTGGAAAATCCCGGCGGGACGGCGGACCTGCGCGTGGATACGGGCTTGGCTCTCTGGCATTTTGCGGCCATACCCCTGGACAAAGCGCGCGCGCTGACCTTCAGCGGCGGGGATCCGCTGGTTCTGCAGATCGCCCTGCGGCCGGAAGGCCAGCGCCGGCTTACAGGGCAGGCAACCCCGTTATTGCCCGGCCCGGATCACAGTCCCGTATGCCACCTGGACCAGTTCCGCCCCGGCATGACCATGCGGGACGTCTGCGCCCTGCTGGACCCCCACCCCCCACGCGACGACAACGGTGCCGTGCTAACCAGCCTGGGCTTTGCCGGCATGCTCTGGGCGGCGCGCCTTTCGCCGGGCACGGACGAAGGCGGCGTGGGCACGGACCGCCTGGATCACCTGGAACTGCGCCGTCCCCTGGACGCGCCCACGCTGGACAAGCTGTTTGACGCCCTCTATGCCCAGGGCTACGCGCCCTGGCAGGCGGAACTGCCCGGCCTGGACATGAATTTTACGGAAATGACCGGCCTGAGCGCACAACGCCAAAAGGCCCTGCTGCGCCGCACGGTGGACGACTTCATGACCGCCGACGTGGGCGAGGCCACCATCATGCTGGCCCCTGCAACCCTGCTGCCCGCCCTGGATGACGCAGACACGCCCCACGGCGACGTGCAGCTTTTTACCCTGACCCTGCGCCTCGTTTCCCACAGTCTTATTGTGGACGTGGCCGCCTATCAGGGCGGCGAAGGCGGCCGCTGAGCACGCCCACGGCCGACTGCGCCGGTCCTTTGCAAAAACAATAAAAGCCCCCGACAAACCCAAAGAGGTTGCCGGGGGCTTTTATTGTTACAAAAAACGCGTCCTCGCAGTCCCTGCGCCGGGCCCGACGTCAATGCCGCAGCCTGCCGGGCCAAAGCACCTTGTCAAAGCGCCTGGGCAAAACGCCCTGTCAGGCCGTCAGGCCGCCTTCTTGGCCGCACGCATGCGCCGGAGCCAGTTGTACCAGCCCTCAAGGCCCTGGCTATTACGGCAGGAAACCTCAAAAATATCAATATGTTCATTGAGCTTTGCGGCAAAACGCCGGGCACGGGCCAGGTCAAAATCCACATAGGGCAGCAGGTCTATTTTGTTGAGCACCATGGCCTTGGCCAAGTTGAACAGCAAGGGATATTTCTCCGGCTTGTCGTCCCCTTCAGTCACGCTTAAAAGGGCCACCTTGGCGTCTTCGCCGCAGTCAAATTCCACCGGACAGACCAGGTTGCCCACATTTTCAATAAACAGGATGTCCACACCGTCAAGGTTCAGGCTTTCCAGGGCGGTAAGCACCATATTGCTGTCCAGGTGACAGCCGCCGTCGGTATTGATCTGCACGGCCTGCGCACCCGTGGCGGCCACGCGGCGGGCGTCGTTGTCCGTTTGCAGATCCCCTTCCACCACGGCCATGCGAAACTCGCCCGCAAGGTCGCGCAGCGTCCGCTCCAGCAGCGTGGTTTTGCCGGCGCCGGGCGAACTGATCAGATTAAGGGTCAGAATCCCCTTGTCCGAGAGCAGCCGCCGCACATGGGCAGCCATTTTTTCATTGGCTTCAAGCACATTGCGCACTACAGGAATCTGCATGCCGTTCTCCTTGTCGGGGGGCGGCAGGGCCTGCCGCCCCCATGCGGGTAATCACAAAATTCTGCCAAACCGGACGCTCCGGCGCGCTGCATAGGCAAAGCGCTCCAATGCAGATCAGAGCGCCTCAATGCGGTCCAGGTACAGCTCTTTGCCCTGCTCCACCACATGTCCGAATTGTTCGCCGCAGTCCGGACACGGCTCCCACAGGGCGTCCTGCCCTTCCCCGCCAAAAACTTTGCCGCACTGGCTGCAGCGCAGGCGCAACGGCAGCACGGTGATTTCCAGCCGCGCGCCCTCATGGGGCGTATCCTTGACCAGAATTTCAAAACAAAACTGCAGCGATTCGGGCACCACGCCCGACAAAGCGCCGCAGGCGACGCTGACCACTTGCAGACGGCTGCAGCCCCGGTGGGAAATTTCCTCAACCGCCATCTGCAGCAGGCTTTGAGCAATGGACATTTCATGCATGGGGGCATGGTAGTCCAAAGCCCCCGGCAGGTAAAGGGCATCAGGACAATCTTGCCATTCGGCGCAAATAATGTACATTCAGGCCATGCGTCAGCCTAAATTCTCCGGCGTGCACTCCCTGTCCACGGGCTGGAAGGACGACCGCCGCAAGATCCTCTTCTTTGTCTGGGAACTGCCGGACGGCGCCTACGCCGTGCAGGAACTGGACTCCGCGCTGCAGCCTCTGGCGGCAGCCGAGCGCATCAGCACCCGAGCCTTTCGCAAAAATTTTTGCCTGGAACCCGAAGTGTTGGTCATGCCTATGGCCAATCCTGACCCGGCCCTCTGGCAGCCCAGCGGCAAGGTCGCACAGCAGCCGCTGGCCGCAGTGCAGGCCCCAGCCACGACACAGACGCAAGCCTCCAGCCCGGCGACACCGCCACTACAGGCCGCCCGCGAGGCTGCACGGCAGGCGCAGTCTGCCCGTGGAGCAGCTGCCCGGCGTCTGGTGGCCCCGCAGCCGGCCGCGACCCAGCCATCGGACACCCCGTATGCGGCGACGCCGCAGGCTCACGCGGCCGCCCGTCTGACTGTGCGCACGGCAGGCCCCACAGCGGCCGGCCCTGACGTCCGCGTGGCGCGCCAGGCTGCCCCCCCAACCCTTTTCGAGCCCGGCGCGACTGCCCCTGCAGGACAGGCTTTTGATCTGCAAAGGGCGCATCTGGCCCGGCTGACGGAAGATAATCTGCGGGAAACCTTCCGCCAGACCCTGCTCAGACTCAAACGTCCCAAAGAACGCCAGGCGGCGCTGGCCGCTCTGGAACAATTGGCTCAGACCAACGAAAACATCACCCCCGGGCACAAACATATGTTCCGGGATTTTGGCGTGCGCCTGCGGCAAAACGCTCTGCCTGACCTGGCCCTGCTGTTCAGCCGCAAGGCCGTAGAGCTGGCCCCGGACGACGACCACGCCCACTTCAATCTGGCCCGCATCCTCTGCCTCCTGGGCCGTTACGACGAGGCGGCCAGCCATGTCCGCACCGCCATCCACATGGATGCCCAGGAGCCCGTTTACATCAGGATGCTCGCCCATATCCGCAAGGAAAAGCTGCAGCACAAAGGGAGCGCCGCCCCCTCGACGCCGCACTGAACCCGCGTCGGCAGCCGCACTTCCAGCAGGAGCCTTCAGGCATGAACAAAGCCATTCTCAGTCTGTTACTGGCCGTTTGCATTCTCGGCATGGCCCTCATTATGCTCAACGACCGTCTGCGCGGGCCGGGCGTGACGCCGCCGCCCGCAGACTTGGCCGCTCCGGCCACAGTCGACGCGCTTCCGGCCGTCGTGCCGCCGGCGTCACCGCAGGCTGCAGCCCCAGAGGCCGTGCGGCCGGCGGTGCAGCCACTGGACGCAGACGAACCCCCCGCGCCCCTGTCGGCTCCGCAGGCTCTGCCGGGCGCAGCCCCCCAGGCGACGACAACCCAGCCCCCGGCAATGCAGACGACGGCTCAAGCGGAGCGCCAGGCCCCGGCCGCGCCCCGGCCCGAACCCATGGAGCAACCCCGCCCCCACACTGCGGCGCAAACGGCCCCGAAGCCCGCTCCAACCGCCAAGGCTGAAGCTCCGAAGCCCGCTCCGGCCACCAAAGCTGAAGCCGCCAAGCCCGCGCCGGCGCAACAGGCCATCACCCGTTTTGTGATTTTTTCCAGAGAAACGGGCGCCACAGTGCGCTTGGTCGGCAATAGGCCTCTGGTCTACAAGCCTATGCAGCTCACCGGCCCGCACAGGGTAGTGGTGGATTTGGACGGCACATGGCAGATCAAGGCCCCGGGCGTGCCCAAAAATCCCTTGGTGACCAACGTGCGTATCGGCAAAATGGGCGACAGAACCCGCGTGGTCATTGACCTGACGGCCAAGCCCCAAAAAACGCGCTACACACTTTCCAAGGACAAGCGTACCCTGGATATCCGTGTGGACCAGTAAACGCTATCCGCCCGCCCTGCAGCGCCGCGCGGGTTGCTCCTGCGCGGCCATTTTTATTGGGAAAAAAGGTTGCGCCCTGAGGCAAAAACCGATGCGACACCGCTTCTCAAAGGTAATTTGCTTCTAGAGCAGTTTACGAATGAAATGAGCTAACTGCTCTGCAAGGATTTTCTTGAAAATCCTTGCCACTAAATGCGAGAAGGCAGGCTTTTGCCTGCCGTAAGCGAGCATTTCAAGTGTTAAATGCTCTAAGGGCGGCCAGCACCACAACACTATTGCCCCGTGCGCAGGCTTGTCTGCGCACACAGGGATCTGGAGCGTTTCTTTTTTTCAATTTCCCGGCTTACCCGCTGAAAAAAATCTTCGGGCGGCACCTCCAGCGCATCACAGATGGCATAGACGGCATTGACCGTAGGTCGCTTCAATCGCTGCTCAATCTCGCGCAAGTAGCGCCGTTCAAGACTGGCCCTCTCTGCCAGCGACGATTTGGTCATGCCCCGCTCCGTGCGCAGAGCCTCGATGACTTCCGCAAGAGCTTCAGCCAGATAAGGGTACACTTGCATAGAATGACAATACACAAAATCCCACAGGAGAACATGAGCTATAGTACCCAAACGCAATAGCGACATCTAACTGCTAATATTTTTGCAACAAAAACAAAAACCTTCCTGGCTGAATTTTTTTCATCAAAAAATTTATCAATAATTTACTATAGTTATATATAAAATTATTTTTCTTCAGGCAAAAACTCACTAAGACTTTATAATGACTTTTTCCAGATAGAAATAAGATAAAGAAACAGTTATTTCAGTTTTATTTTTGTGCAGAAAATGTTGTTAAACAAAATACAGCATATATTTATTTTTTAAATAAACATAAAAATAGATATATCATTGCTATATAATTTAGATAGTATGTTATCTCAAAAAAATAGTATCATATTTTTACTACTGCAATAAATAGCAAAAAAAACATAATACTAATTTTATTTTATATTTTTATAGTAAAAAATCTTATTACTTTTGACTTAAAAATTAAAACATAAATAATTTTTAACCATAGAATATATTACTAACAAACTAATTTGAAAAATTTTCACCACAGCATCGTCTGGGCACAATACATGCAAGAAAAAATACATCTTGCATGAATATGATGAAACCGCTACACTTTTTGACAACGATGGCATGCCGTGAACAAAGGCCCCAAAAAGCTCTGGGAGCGCGGCCTCAAAAGGTCCGCTTTATACGCAACCAGCGTCCGCGTGACGTTTGGTTGGGGCAACAGCGGCAGACCGTGCACGGGCGTGGTCCGGTTGCTACAGCTTCCGCAGCCTTGCGCTCCTTTTTTTGGTAAATGCGGGCCCGCGCACTCTCCACACCTCAGACACGATACGTGACAAATATGCTCAAGGCACGGCTCGTCCTTCTGACCTCTTTTTTTGTGCTGCTGCTCCTTCTGCCGCCGCAGCCGCAGGCAAAGAGCGGCCCTCAGGAAACCGTGCGCGTGGCGTACAGAGCGTTTGGTCAGTATATGCACCGACTGCCTGACGGCAGTTATCGGGGCCTGCTGGTGGAATATATGGAGGCGGTGGCCCGCAAGGCCCATTTGCAGTTGGAGCCCGTGGATGGCGGGAACTGGGCGCACTGCCTGCGTCTGCTGGAACAGGGCGAGGCGGATATCCTGCCCGGGGTTTTCTACACACCTCAACGCGCGCAAAAAATGCTCTTTCCCGCGCTGCCCATGGGCAATGCCTTTGTGACTCTCAGTGTGCGCGCGGACGACCCCCGCTATGACCATGCCCGCCCAGCTGCCTTTAACGGCATGCGCGTGGGAGTAGTGCTCCAGTCCAAGGCCACAGAACACTTCAAAAATTTTTACCAGGCCCAGAACCTTTCAACCACTGTGGTGCCTTTTCTTTCTACGGCCGCCATGCTCACGGCCCTGCGGCAGGGCACTGTGGACGGCGCAGCCGTGGCGTATCTGGGCGAGAACATGCCTTTTAAGCCGGTCGTCCGGCTGGCGGCGGAACCCTTCTATCTGGCCCTGTCGCCCCGCAAGGCCTACCTGCTCGCCGACATCAACGCCGCGCAGCGCGAAATGGCCCGGGACGCCGCCGATCACAGTCTGGAACTTTTACAAAAAAAAACTGTCGCCCTGCCGCGCCATAACGACTTCACCGCCGAGGAAGAAGATTTCATCAAGCACGGGCGGCCCATTACCGTGGCCTACGGCCCGGACGCCCCGCCGCTGCAGTATCAGGACGCCCAGACAGGCGCCTTTACCGGCATCGTCCGCAACATATTTACACAACTGGAACAAAACTGCGGCCTGCGCTTCCACTATGTGCCCATGCCGCTCCCCCGGGCAGTGGAGCTGGCTGAAAAAAATGAAATTGACGTTCTGGCCTGCCTGACCGGGGATTTTTTGCAGGACAAATCCCTTAACCTGCGCACCAGTCGTCCCTACCTGCGCTCCGTCAGCGTGCGCCTGAGCCGAGGAGATATCCGCGCCACGGACGAGGCGCGGGTGGCCCTGCAGGAAGGGCTTCTGCTCTCTGCCCAGGCGGCGGCAGCCCTTCCCGGCCGCAACATTGTGCAGCACCAGAGCCTGCGCGCCTGCCTGGACGACCTGACAGGGAACAGGGTGGACGCCGTCTACACCAATCTGCACATGGCCAGAGCCCTTCTGGCCGAACCACCCTACGCCGGACTGCGCGTGGAAGTGCAGCCCCACCTGCTCAGCAACCTGCGCATGGGCGTGGCTCCCCAGGCAGACAGCAGGATATTCAGCATCCTGGACAAATGCCTGCAGGCTTTGCCCCCCACGGATATTGACGGACCCGTGCTGGCAAATCTGCCCGCCACGGGCAAGGTCAGCTTGCCGGAATTTATCCGCCAGCACCCAGTGGGAACCATGGGGGGCACCGTTGCCGTCTTTGGCCTTGTGGTGGCGCTGCTGGCCTGCGCGCTGGCCATCAAATCCGGCAGCAAAAGGCGTATTGAAAACCTGCTCTACCGCGACGTCCTCACCGGCATGCCCAACCTGGAAAAATTCCGTGAAGACAGTACCCAGTTGCTCAAAACTGGCCAGGATCGTTACGCCCTGCTTATGGGCGACATCTGCCAGTTCAAAGCCATCAACGACCAGCTGGGCTTTTCTCGCGGGGATGAGGTGTTGCGCGCCTACAGCGCAATTTTGCAGGGACGGGTTTCCTCTGCCGAGCGTTGCGCCCGCGTTTCTTCGGATATTTTTGTATTGCTGCTGCGCTACACCGGCTGGGAACAGCTCAGCGCACGCATGGGCCAGATAGAAAGCGCCCTGGATTCCTGGCGGCGCTCACAGGAGCTGCCCTATAAAATCTGCACCGTCTACGGCGCCTATGAGGTGCTTGCCGACGAGGACAAGGACGTGCAGCGCATGCTGGACCTGGCCAACTACGCCCGCCATGAAGCCAAACGCACCCCCAACACGCGGCTTATGCGCTATGACGAACAAATGCGCCAGGAGGCCTTGCTGCATCAGGAGCTGAACAGCAGGCTGGAAACGGCGCTGAGCAACGGCGAACTGACGCCCTGGTTCCAGGCCAAGGTGGATATGCGCACGGGCAGCATTATCGGCGCAGAAGCCCTGGTGCGCTGGAACCATCCTACCCGCGGTCTGCTCATGCCGGGCAGCTTTATTCCCCTTTTTGAACGCAACGGGCTGGTTACCAGCATTGATCTGTACGTTTTTGAAGAAGTCTGCAAAGCGCTGCGCAGTTGGCAGTTGCGCAACTTGCCCACGCACATCATCTCCTGCAATTTTTCCCAGCTGCACTTTGACAGAAAGGATTTTCCCCAGCAACTGGCTGAAATTGCCGCCCGCTACGACGTGCCCCACGCCCTGCTGGAAGTGGAAATAACCGAAAGCGCCATTATGAAAAATCCTGAAGCCGCCTGGATGCAGATCATTCAGCTCAAACAAATGGGCTTCAAAACGGCCATTGACGATTTCGGCACAGGCTATTCTTCCCTGGGGCTGGTGCAGATGCTCAACACGGACGTCATCAAGGTGGATCGCAGCTTTGTCCAACGCGACTTGCCTGGTCAAAGGGCGCAGGTGGTGCTTGGCAACATCATCCGCATGGCCCTGGAACTGGATATGGCCGTCATCTGCGAAGGGGTGGAAACGGCGGAACAGGCCGCCATTCTTATGCGCCTCGGCTGCTTCAAGGCTCAGGGCTTTTTTTACGCCAAGCCCGAACCGGAGCGCGACTTTGAAGCGCGCCTGGCCCTGCAGCCATTTTAGGACAGGGCATTGCAACGTTGCAATGCCCTGACGTGCGCTATTGCAAGGCCTGACCCACTGCCTGGCGGTAGCCCGTAAGCCGCCGCCGCTCCCGGCGGGAGCGGCCCAAGCCGGCCTTGATCTCCTCGTGGGCCTTGCGGGCCATGCTGGTCAGGCTTTCCTGCAGGCGAACCAGCTCCTGCAGGCTTTCCCGGCACTGCTCCACAGAGCTCTCCTCCATGACCGTCCAGGCCATGCAGGTAACGGAATTGCGCCGCTCGGCCAGCGCTACGGCCTTATCATAGGCGCCGCCCTGCATGGCGGCCATTTCCTGCCGCGCCAGTTCCAGCGCTTCGTGCAGCAGGCCTGCGCTCTGTCCCATACCTTCCTCCGCTTTTCCTTAGGGCATTGCAGCGCTGCAATGCCCTACTGCGCCAAGGCCACAGCGGCCATGTCCGCATGCAGTTGCCTGCTCTCGCCCCCCCAGGTTTCGCACAAGGGCAAGAATTCAAACTCCAGCAGATCTGCCAGCAGCACCCAATCCTCGTTTTCCATCACGCCGCTCATTTCCGAAAGCAGGGCGGCAAGGCGCTCCACTCTGGCGGCCTGCTCCCCTGCCGCCTCATGGGCGTAACGCTGGCGCAGCGCAGCAAACATATTCAAAAAGTCGCGGGTCACGTCCAGCAGATCCTGAAAAAGCTCCAGAGCGTCCACATCCGCAGCCTCGCGGAACAGACGGCTCACCTCTCGCGCGCCTTTGGCCATCATGGCGGCCACCTTGTCCATCTCACCGGCCATATCCGTGGCCATGGCGTCCATGGGCACAGAACGCACCTCCAAAGAAGAAATACCGTCGCAGGCAATATCTTCGGCCTGGTGCGGATAAATTTCGGAAAAAGCCTCGTTGTTGACCAGCACATCGGTCACTACACGGTTTTCCAGCCTTACGTCCTGCATGAGGTCCAGCAGCGCTTCCTCCAGATTGCCGAACGCGGCAAGATTTTTTTCAGTCTTGGCGCCGTCGATAATAATCATGATTTCCTCCTGCTCCCCACGGGGAAGATTTTTCCGTAAAAACCCTGCGCGACAACTAGCAATAGTTATGCCAAGCCCTGCAACTTCTGTCGCCACTGCTCCAGATACACAGCCAGTTTTCCTGAAAATTGCAAAAATTCTGCAATATCATCACCCCTTGCCTGGCGCAGCTCACGCCAGAATCCCCCCAAAGCGGCCAGGGGTGGGCAGCCGTTGAGCAGGTTCTGCAGCCGTTCACAATTGCGCAGCAGCAGGGCCCCGGCCCTGGGGCTTTTGCCGGTCAGCGCACCTTGGGCCGCAATGGCCTGCAACAGAGTTACGGCCTGCTCCAGAGCTGCCCCCACTTCATGGGCAAAGGGCGGGCTGCAGGCCGTTACCGGGCAAGGCGGCAGAGGAGAAGGCACTGGGCGGTCCATATCGTCAAGAATATGACGCCAGAAATGCCGTTGCTGACGCATCCAGAGGCTGCGATCCTCCCCTTCCCGCCCCGCCAGGTCGCGCAAATCCATAAAGCCGCCCACATCCCGCCGACTCAACCAAATACGGACCTCGCCGCCGTTGCGCGCCAGCGGCGCGTCCTCCCAGCGGCCCGTACGGCACCAGGAGAGCGCCAGGGCCCCTGCCACAGCGGGGCTGATGCGTTCATGGCACTCCAGGTTGTGGGGGCAGGGCCGGTTGTAGGGGCAGGGATGGCAGTCCAAAGCGGGCTCCAGGCAGCAACAGGCGGGCAGATAGGGCCCCGTGTCCCAGGGCTGGGCCGTGGCCAGAAAAAGGGCCAGGCTGGGTACGCCAAGGCCTGCGGCCAGGTGCATGGTGCCCGTGTCGTTGGTAATAAGCAGGCGCAGTTGCGTGAGCACGGCCGCCAGTTGGGGCAGGTCTGTGCGGCCTGTAGCATTACAAAAAGGCGCGTTGGCCAGATCGGCGTACTCCTGGGCCAGAGAGGTTTCGGCAGGAGCGCCCAGCAACACGGGGCAGAGCCGCAGTTCGCGCCACAGCTGGTCCCCCACGACGGCAAAATGCCGCACAGGCCACTGCCGACGCGCCTCGCTGGCCCCCAGCTGCAGGCCCACAAAGCCTCGCGACTCTGCGGGCGCGGCGGCCAGCAGGGCCAACGCAGCCAGCCGGGTCTGCTCCGAGGGCGTCCGCAGGGCGGCGTCCCCCGCCGCGCCCACGGACGCTGTGCCCTTGGGCGCGCCCAGCATGCGAAACATGTCTACCAGATTGAACGGTGCATTAAGCCTGCCTGCTGTGGTCCCATTGAGAAAGGAGGCCCAGACCCCGTTGTTGCGGCCAAAGCCTTCCGCATCAAGGTCGAAGCCCCGCACAGAGCAGTCTGATCCGGCCAGCAGGCGGGTCAGCAGGCGGGCCGGCAGCGTGGTGGTAAGGTTGATGATTTCCTGCGGCTGGGCCACTCCGCGGACGCGGCGCGTCCAGGCCAGCAGATCGCCGGCGGCTCCCCGCCAATCACGGTCCAGCGCGGCCAGCCACTGCGCCCCCGGCAGGGGCCAGGCCCGCTCCACATGGCGCAACAGGCTCAGCGCGTCGGCAAAATTGTCCAGACAGACCAGCTGCACCCTTCGTCCGCGCCGGTGCAGATCTGTAATGAGCGCCTGACTCTGGAGCAGATCGCCCAGCCTGGTCAGGTTGACGACCAGACTGACGCCCGCTGCCGCGTCTTCCTTGGCCGCAGCCATACGCGCCTCAGGCCAGGGCGGCCGCGCCGCCGTCCAGCAGATTCAATGCCAGCATTTTTTCCTGCTTGAAGCGGTTGGCCACCGCCGCCTGCACGTTGCTGTCCGAAGAGCCGAACTGCCCCGCCCGGATTCTGTAGACATTGCTGATAAGTCTGCGCTCGTATCCAGGGTCTGTGGGGTTGCCGCTCATGGCGTCCGCGCGGTCGAAAATGCGCGCCGCCCCCGCCGGGCCGTGCTGTACGGCCGTGCTCCAGATGACTTCACGCATGGCGGTGGAGAGCGTATCTGCGCTCAGGCTGGTGCGCCGCGCAATGGCCTCCACCGCGGGCTCGTAGTGGCTTTGGCGCACAAAGGCCTCCTGCAGGTCTTCAAAGCGCTCCGGTTGTTCCCTGGCTATGGCCCGCCAGGCGTCGGGCATGGCGCCCTTGCGGCTGCCCGTATTGCCGGGACCGGCCGCACGCAGCCGCTGGGCAAGATCCGGGGCCGCACTGTCCAGAAAATCCAGAAAATCCCCCAGGCTGCCCGCCCGCGAAGAAACCTGGTACTTGCCGTAAGAGGTGCCCCCGTTGCGGTCGTAGCCCACAGCAGCAACGCCGTCCCCGCCCGATTCAAACCGGGCCGAAAGCTGCCCAAGCTCAGCTTCTTCCGCCTTGACGGCGGCCTTGCGCCGCGACGCGCCCCCGCCGGAACGCACAAAATCCCCCAGCCCCGCGCCGCCAAGGCGCAACATGTCCGACGACTGCCCCTGGGTCAGGGCGCGCAGGTGCCGGGCCGTACCCATGCTGCGGGCCAGATCCAGGGTAGAACCGTCGCCGCCCATGCTCTGCATGAGCCCTTCCAGGGCCTTGGTTTGCCGCATATCCGCCTGGGCTTTGTTGAAGGTCTGGGCGCGCAGCAAATCGCTGGGGCTGCGCCCCGCCAGAACCAGGCCGTTCTGGGGGACAACCGTGGGGGCGGCCTGCGCCTGCGCGGCGGCCGGAGGCTGACTGCGCATAAGGGCAGCGAAATTCGCCGGACGGTCCGTTGTCGTGGCGCGTGACCGTGCAGCCTGGGCCGCGGCCCCGGTCGACCCGCCTCCTGTGGGCGGCTGAATAAGGAAAGATGAAAGCGCCATGCGTGCCTCCTGTATGGCGGTCAGTCCACCGCACCCAAGAGGTAGCAAAGACAGTGCCAGAATCCTGTCAGAAAAATAATTCAGGCAGTTGCGAGGCCCGCTCCGCGTTTTCATCCTCCCCCGCCAAAGGCCCGACAGGGGCTCAGCCCTGCCGTTTGCCGCCGCACCGCGCCCGGAGAACCTCGATGAGCAGCGGCAGCAGAGAAAGCACAATAATAACGTAGACAATGATATTAAAATGCTGGCGCACCCAAGGAAGATTGCCCAAAAAATACCCAGCGGAAACAAGTCCACCCACCCAGAGTACGCAGCCTGTGATGTTGTAGACAAAAAAAGTGCGCGGGTGCATCAGGGCAATACCCGCTACAAAGGGGGCAAATGTGCGCACAACGGGGATGAAGCGGGCCAGTACAATAGCTTTTCCGCCGTGGCGCTCGTAAAACAGATGCGCCTTAAGCAGGTGATCCTTCTTGATCAGCCGGTTCTCCCGCGAAAAAATGGCCGGGCCCACATGCCGACCGATAAGGTAGTTGACCGCATCGCCGCCCACGCCCGCCGCCAGCAGCACACCCATGACTTCAGTATACCCCATAAGCCCGGCCCCGGCCGCCACTCCGGAGGCAAAGAGCAGAGAATCCCCCGGCAGAAAGGGCGTAACCACCAGCCCCGTTTCACAAAAGACGATAATGAACAGAATTGCGTACACCCACACGCCGTAGCGCGCCACCAATTCAAACAAGTGTACGTCAATATGCAGAACAAAATTTACAAAATACTGCAAAAATTCCATGCCGCAGGCCTCCGGTGAAGTGCGGGGCGCGCCCCAGGTCGCTCTTGTACCCCAGGGCCGCTTGTGGCACAACTCTGAGATGCGCACCCTGGCCGTTCTGATTTTCTGTCTTGTGGCCGCCCTGCCCCACGGGGTTCGGGCCGCCGAATCCTACCAGGTAGGCTTCTGCACCCTGGGTTCCTGGTCGGCGGACAAAAACCTGCGCCTGGACGTCAATGTCTGGTACCCCTCCGTCCGTCCGCCCCGCGACCTGAGCTACCCGCCGTGGGAGTTTTCCGCCGCCAGGGGCGGCAAGGCTGTGGAGGGGCGCTTTCCCCTGCTGCTGCTTTCACACGACACGGCGGGCACGCGCTTTTCCTACCACGACACGGCTTCGTGGCTGGCTTCCCGCGGCTTTGTGGTGGCCGCCCCTACCCACGCCCGCGACAATCTGGACCATATGGAAGATCTGCTCACCTGGTCCCAGCTGCAGACCAGAGCGCAGGAGCTTTCCGGCGTCATCGACCTGCTGCTGGCCGACCCGGAAACTGCCTCCAGTGTGGACGCCAACCGTATCGGCGTGCTGGGCTTCGGTGCCGGCGGCGCGGCGGCCCTGCTGCTGGGCGGCGCGTTGCCGGACTGCACGGCATGGAACAGTTACTGCGGCATGGCCGGGCGCAACGACCTCTACTGCAACCCCTGGGCGCGCACCCGCATGGACAAACTCTGCCAAAGTCTGCCCCTGACCAAAAGCCTGGCCGACCCCCGCGTGCGGGCCGTGGCGGCCGTGGCCCCCGGCTTCGGCATGCTTTTTTCGCGCGCCGCGTTTCGCTGGTTTTATCCTCCCCTGCTGCTGGTGGCCGCCCAGAACGACCAAAACAACCCCCCGGCCCTGCACGCCCGGCACATTTACAAGAATATGGAAAAGAAACCCCGCTGGCTGTACCTGCCAGGCGCGGACGCCGCCGCCTTTGCCGCCCCCTGCCCGGAAGCCCTGGCCGCCGAGCTGCCCGAGCTGTGCCGCCCCATGTCTGACTCCCTGCGCGGTGAACAACACCAGGCCCTGGATACCGCTCTGGCGGACTTTTTTCTGCACTACCTGGGCGGCGACAACCCGCCGCAGATTCCTCCGCCACCGGATCTCACGCCGCCCCAGCCCCAGCCGCAACCGGCCCCGCCGCCCACGATCAAAGCCCGCAAAAAGCGCGGCTGAGCAGGCTTTGACCCGCCCCTTGACACAACCAAAGCCAGCACATACAGCTTGGGCACAGTAACACGCGCGTCAAGGACCGCGCCCCGCCATCAGGGACGCCGCCGCGTGCGCGACGCGCACCGGTTTTGCCCCATCCCGCAGGGCGGGACGACCACAACCAGGATCCCCATGCGCCAGCTTTTTGCCACTTGCCTTCTTTTTGCCTGCTGGGTTTTCTGTCAGCCAGCGGCTCTGGCTGCCGCACCCCAGGAAACAGCCCCCCCGGGAACTGCACCCCAGGAAGCCACATCCCAAGAAGCCGCATCGCGGGGAGCCGTGCCCGCCTCCCCAGCAACCCTGCCGGCCGCGGCTGTTTCCCCAGCCCCCCGCGAGGCCATCCCCCCCAAGGCTGCTGCCCCCCATAACTCAGGACAAAACCGCACTGCTTACGACGACCAGACTGATCCCCCGGCAAGAACCGCGCCCCGGAACAGGACCAATCCCGACCGCGACGCTCTTTCCCCGGCCGCCCCTGCCACAGCCGCCTCCACCGAAGACGACGGCTGGACCATTATGCCCGCCGGCGCGCGCCCCACGTACATGGGCATCCACGGCGGCACCATGCCCGTAAGCCTGCTGGTCTACGGCGACGGCAGTTCGCTGGTGACCTTTGTGGGCCGCACGGGCAACGATTTTCTGGAGATACTGCGCCGCACAGACCTGCCCGTGCCCAGTCTGCTCAATGCCACGGCCCGGCCCGTAGGTGCGCCCTTGCCTACGGCCAACGGCACCGGGCTTATGGCCGGCAACGCCGCCGACAGCATTCCCGTGCTCAGCCTGCCCGGCGGCATCCTCTCCGGCACGGCGCTCAACTCCGGCCTGCTGCAGCCCTTTGGCCTTTCCGACAAGCCCCTGTCCATTGAAGGACAGGTCACCAGACCGCCCCATCTGACCCCCGTACGCCAATACCGACTGCTGTTTCGCCCGCAATATCTGCAGCCCCGACGCACACCTCGCTGATTCGGCCTTTGCCCCATCCCATATTTGTATTTTAATACATAATAGCATATAGACTCCTCAAAGTTCATCTTAGAGGAGTCTGAATATGTCTTTTGCATGCTACTCGCGCGCTCTGGAAGCGCTGCGCGCGGCCTGCGCGGCAGACACCAACCTGCCCGCGCCCCAGGCCCGACTGCTTTGTGACGGACTGGAAGTCCTGAGCGCCGACAGCCTGGGCTTTACCGCGGTTCTGGACGCGCAGAACCCTTTTTATCTGGAATTTATACGCTATCTGGAACAGGGCTGCCTTCTGGAAGAAGATGGCCTGGCGCTGCTGGAATGTCTGGTCATTTTTTTTCGCCTGCGCCAGACTCAGGAGCCGGAGCGGCCCCCAACCGCAGCGGAACTGCGTCTGCAGGACTACTTTGAACACAGCGGCCTGTGGGATCCGGCCGACGGCACCATGGTCAGCCAGTGGTACTGGCGGCGCATCCCGGAGATGACCTTGGACGCCGAAACCCATTGAGGAGAGATGCGGCGCAGACCGTGCACGTGCGGTCTGCGCCAGCTATTGCCACCGTTACCTGGGCCCCCCCGCACTGGCGCCAGCAGCGGGGGTTTGCCTTCTGTCGACCCCCATATCTTCTGCCGTCGCCGCGCATGGTCGCCAATGCAGAAGGCCGCCCCTGAAAGGGCGGCCTTCTGCATTGGTCAGGAACGCGACGGCAGAAGCCGCCGCAGGTCCCGATTATTTTTTCAGGTTTTCGGCCAAAAGCTCAGCGATGTGGTCCACCTTGATCTTGAGGCCTTTCTTTTCCGCGCCGCCGCGCAGCTGCATGACGCAGCCGGGGCAGTCCACCACCAGGCGGTCCGCGCCGGTTTCCTTCATATGGGTCAGCTTGTTTTCCAGCAGCTGGGCCGATATTTCGGGGAACTTCACGGAATAGCTGCCGCCAAAACCGCAACAGACTTCTTCTTCCTCGCAGGGCACATACTCAGCTGCATCGGCGATGAGCTCCCGCGGGGCTTTTTTCACGCCCAGGCCGCGGCAAAGGTGGCAGGAGGCGTGGTAGGTCACCTTCTGGCCGGAGTTGTTGAAGTCTTCCGGCTTCAGGCCCAGTACGTCGTGCACAAAGGAACTGAAGTCGATAACCTTGGCCGCGAACTCCTGCGCCTCCACCGTAGAGTAGTCCTTCTCCAGAATTTCCGGATAGTGGTGCTTGAGGTGCCCGGCGCAGCTGGCGCAGAGGGTGATGATGTAGTCGTAGTTGCCACCCCGGAAGGCGGCGATATTCTGTTTAGCCACGTCCATGGAGGTTCTGCGCTGGCCCATCATTTCCAGGGGCAGGCCGCAGCAGGACTGCTCCATGGGGAATTCCACGGCCACATTTTTGGCGGCCAGGATCTTGACGGCGGCTTCCAGTTCCTCAGGATAAATAAAGTCCTGAGCGCAGCCGCTGAACAGGGCCACCCGCATGACCGGCTTTTCCACCTTGGGCGCGATGTCGGGCCAGCGGTCGCGGAAGGATTTGCCGGCAATGGCCGGCAGAGCCTTGAAGCCCTGCTTGCCCAGAAAAGCCATGGGCAGGTGACGCATGAAAGGTTCGCCGCGCGTAAAAGGCTTTTGCGCAAAGCTCGCGAATTTGAGCAGACGGTGGAAGAGCTTGCGGTTCTTCATGACGGCGGAAAGCAGGTTGGCTTCCACCGGCGCGCCCTGCTCGGCATTGAGCCGGCTGCGCACCTCGCGGATGAGGCGGGGCAGGTCAATGCCGCCGGCGCAGACATTGGCGCAGGATTCGCAACCCATGCAATTCTGACTCAGGATGCGGGCCCGGTCTTTGCCGTGGAAGAAATAGGTAAGGATCAGGCCGATGGCGCCAATATAAATGTAGCCCATCTTGTGGCCGCCCACCAGACGATAGACCGGGCAGACGTTGGCGCAGGCGCCGCAACGCACGCACCGGAAGATCTGCTTGAACAGGGGATCTTTGGCAATCTGCGTGCGGCCGTTATCCAAAAAGACCACGTGCATGATCTTTTTGTTGTCCGCATTGGCCCCACAGGGGCCCGCGCCGCACATCCAGGTCACATAAGAGGTAAGCCGCTGGGCCGTGGCATTGCGGGGCAGCACCAGCAAGGCCGTCAGGGCGTCGTCCAGGCTGGCCACCAGCTTGTCCAAACCGGCAATGGCCACATGCACCTTGGGCAGGGTGGTGACCATACGGGCGTTGCCTTCGTTGGTCACTGTGGAAACCGCGCCGTTTTCGGCCACGGCGAAGTTACAGCCGCTGATGCCCATGTCTGCGGCGATGAACTTACGGCGCAGCTGCACGCGGGCCACCTTCACCAGGCGCTGGATGTCCGAATCCTGCTTCTCGCCCGTGGCCTTGGTAAAGTCGTCGGCCACCTGATAGCGCGAAAGGTGGATGGCGGGCATGACCATGTGCGAAGGGCCTTCGTGCCGCAGCTGAATGATCCACTCGCCAAGGTCGGTTTCGTCCACGGTGATGCCCTGAGCCTCCAGGGCGGGGTTCAGCTCAATTTCTTCAGCCGTCATGGATTTGGACTTGGTCACCCGCTTAACGTTGTTTTCCTTGGCGATGCGGATGATAATCTCATTGGCTTCGGCGGCAGTGGCGGCACGGTGTACATGCACGCCGCGCTTTTCAGCCTCGGCCTTGAACTGGGTGTAGAGTTCTTCCAGGTGCTGACAGGCGTAGTCTTTGGCCTCGGCAATCTTGTGGATGAGCGCGCGCTCGTCCACATCCTTGAAGACGGCTTCGCGGTTGGCGCGGTAGGCCACGGCAAAGGTGTCCAGGGTGCGGCGCAGAAAGTCGTCCTTCAGGGCGTTGTCCAGTTCCTTATGGTATCCCGAAGAGCTTTTGAGGGCGTCGTGCATGGGTTAGTCCTCCAGAAGAATAATGTGCAGTTCCAGCGGGCCATGCACGCCCACGGCGGCCACACGCTCAATGTCGGCGGTGCGGCTGGGACCGGTGATCAGGGTGGTGTAGGTGGCGGGAGCTTCATTCATGCGTTCGCGCAGACGTTGCGCAATGGACGGCAGGTCCGGATAAATGGCGGATTTGCGCAGCAGAATCACAGAAATTTCCGCAATCATGCCCGCAAGGCGCGCGTCCTCGTTGTCCGTATTGACCAGGCAGGTACCGCTGCCGGCAATGCCCAGCACCGCGGTGGAAAGCCCCACGTCAATGCCCGCCAGGTAGTTGCGCAGGCCCTGGCGCAGACAGATAAAGCCTTTTTCTTCACAGGCTTTGGACAGCTGGGCAAAATCTTCATCGTTCAGTTCCGGCGCAGCCACCACGCGTTTGACGCGGGTGGGCACCTTGTTGGGGCCCAGGGGGCCCTGCTCGGTGCCGGGTTCGTCGGCCAGCAGCTCGGCAGGAGCCTTGTCGGCACAGACGTCCACCACATACTGCAGAGCCGCGGCCATGGTGGGCATTTCCTGCACCACGGCGTTCACCGCCGTGGCCTTGGCGGAAAAGGCGGCTACCAATTCCTCTCGGGTCATAGCATTCTCCTTGTGCGCGGCGCCAGGCCGCGCGGCTCGCGCGGGCGGCCCGGCCTTTTTGCGAGGCCGCCCACGTCACGACGCCGTACGCCGTGTTATTTCAGACTTTCGGCGTAGATTTCCACCGTGTGCTTCACGCGCACGTTGTCATGGTTGTGCGAGAGCACATCCTCCAGCTGCATCATGCAGGCCGGGCAGCCCGCAGCCACCACCTGGGCGCCGGAGGCCACAACGTTGTCGCGCTTGCGCTGGCCAATCTGCCGCGAATAATCATAGTGAAAAAGGTTGAAGGAGCCGCCGCAACCGCAGCAACGGTCTGCCTCGTCCATTTCCTTGAGCGCATAGGCCGGGTTGGCGGCAATGACGGCCCTGGGCTGGCTGGTCACGCCCAGGGATTTCTTGAGGTGGCAGGAATCGTGATAGGTGACTGTAACGGCATTGCCCTGGGCGTGTTCCGCCGGGTGCACCTTGAGCACGTCCACCAGAAAGGCGTTGATGTCCATGGCCTTGGCGGCCAGTTCTTCCGCCTTGCGCTGGGCCACAGAACCCAGCCGGCCGGCATAGCGGGGCCACAGTTCCTTGATGGTGGAGGTACAGGAAGCGCAGGGGCTCAGCAGATAGTCGAAGTCGCCTTTTTCCAGGGCGGCCACGTTGACCTTCATCTGCTCCACCATACCCTTGGCGTCGCCCGAAGAAAGCGCCGGAATACCGCAGCAGGTCATGCCCTTGGGCATGAACACGGCCACGTTGTGGTGGCGCAGCACCTTGAGGCAGGCTTCGGACATATCCGTATACATTTTGTCGCCCATACAGCCGGGGAAGAAGGCCACTTTGAGGCCACCGCTGCGGCGGGGTTCGTCCAACGCGCCATAGCGGGCGTGCAGGGGCGTTTTAGCCAGGGGGCGCATGTGCCGGTCGCCCAGCATGAAGTTGAGCATGGGCGCGCAGACCGTGCCCTGAGCGTCGCCCGTGCGACGGAACATAAGGCCCTGCATGGGCGCGCCCACGCGCATGGCAAAGTTAAACAAACCCGGCTTGGTCAGCAACGAGCGGAAAATCATCTTTTTAGCCGGGTGCAGGCCAAGGTATTCATTGACGATCTCGCGCGCGTCCATAAATACGTCCATAATCTGGACGCCGGGCGGGCAGGCCGCCTGACAAGACCCACAGAGCAGGCAACGCCCCAGCTTGTCGCTCACGGAGGCAGGGTCCTTGAGCATCTCGTGGGCCAGATTGTCAATGAGGGCCAGCTTGCCGCGGGCCACGTCGGCCTCCATGCCGGAAGCGCCGAACATGGGACAAACGGCCTGACACATGCCGCACTTCATGCAGGCGGTAATTTTGTCGTCCAGCGACATGAGGCGCTGGGCCAGTTCGTGCAGAGTACTCATGGAAGGCTCCTAAATACCCACAAGTTTGGTGGGATTGAGCAGCCCCTTGGGATCCAGGGCCCGCCGCATCCGCTGGGAGAAGAGGATGGTGCCGCGCGAGGTTTCCTTTTCCATCCACTTGGCCTTGGCCGTGCCTATGCCGTGCTCGCCCGAAAGCGTGCCGCTGAGCTTGATGGCCGTATCAAACATCTCGTCAATGGCTTCTTCCACCCGGTGGTACTCCTCGGCGTCGCGCTTGTCGCAGAGGAAGGTGGGGTGCAGGTTGCCGTCACCGGCATGGCCGAAAGTGCCCACCTCCACCTTATATTTGGCGGCGATGTCATTAACAGCCTGCATCATGGCCGGAATCTGGGAGCGCGGCACGGTGGCGTCTTCCAGCACGGTGGTGGGCCGGGCGCGCGCCAGCACGGGCAGAGCCATGCGGCGGGCTTCCCAGAGCTTGAACTTTTCTGCGGCGTCCTTGGGCACATGCACGGCGGTAGCGCCGTTGGCCTTAAGCACTTTTTCCACAGCGGCGGCGTCGTCTTCCACCTGGGCGGGGTGGCCGTCCACTTCGATGAGCAAAATGGCCCCGGCCTCACGCGGCAGGCCGGCCTTAGTGAAGTCGTCCACGCGCACGATGGTGTTGTTGTCCAGAAATTCCAGGGTGCAGGGCAGCACATGGGCGGCGATGATGCCGGCCACGGCCTGGGCCGCGCTCTGCACATCGGGGAAAACGGCCATACAGGCGCGGGAAGCCTTGGGCGGCGGCACCAGCTTGAGCACGGCCTGAGAAATGACCCCCAAGGTGCCCTCGGACTGGATCATCAGCCCGGTCAGATTGTAGCCCGTGACGCACTTGACCGTACGCGAACCGGACTTGACCAGCGCCCCCGTGGAATCAAAAAATTCCACGCCCATAAAATAGTCTTTGGTCACGCCATATTTGAGCCCGCGCAGGCCGCCGGCGTTTTCCGCAATATTGCCGCCGATGGTGGACACCGCCTGAGAGCCGGGGTCCGGAGGATAAAACAGATTTTTTTTGGCCACCGCAGCGGCGAACTGGGCGGTAATGACGCCCGGCTCCACCACGGCGTAGAGGTCGTCGGAATTGATTTCAAGAATGCGGTTGAGGCCCGTGGTCAGGATCACCACCGTGTCGGACTTGTCCGGAATGGTGCCGCCGGAAAGGTTGGTGCCGGAACCCCGCACGGTCATGGGGATGCCGTTGTCATAGAGCTTTTTCACGCACTGGCCCAGCTGCTCTGCCGTGGTGGGCCGCACCACCAGCGCGGGCATCACTGCGGGCAGCACCGCGGAATCATACGAATAGCTCGCGCGGTCGGCTTCAGAGCTGAACACATTTTCCTTGCCCAGCAGATCCTCAAAATCCTTGATCAACGCCTGGCTTGCCATAGGGCCTCCTTGTGCACGTCTGTATGGTCTTAGCAGGCCACGCGCCCCTTGCGCAGGCCCTGTCTTCTGTCCCGGACGCCACTCGCCTGTTTGAACGGGCGGTCAGCTTCTTTACGAGAATGACGTTCTATAGCGTTGTTTGTCATCTTTGCAAAGGGGATGCCCCCAAAAACTTTGGTATCACAATATAATTTCAGCCTCTTTCAGGCCGGAATCGCAGCAAGAAGAATCTGTAAAAATCTTGCCTTGACTGCGAGATTGCGCTTTTAGGCACAACCCTGTCTGAAAAAAGGGCTTTGTTCTATAGATAGGAATGCGGCAAGACCGCGTCAAGCGCAAGCAGCGCAGGCGTCTGTTGCTCTGCAGCTGTGGCAGTGGGAAGTTTCGGACGGCTGCCGCAGCCGCGTCCTTCATGCCGGACGCAATGTTCCGGTGTCGCTGCTGCAACAAAGCAGAAAACAAGTGTTTTTCTGACTGCGCAGCAGTGCCGTCCCAAACGGCAGAGCGCGGTCAGATCGCTTCACACCCAGGGTACGCCCCTGAGCTCTGCGAGAAAAAAATTTTCAGCCTGCGGTCCGTCACTTCCGGACCGTACTTTTTTTCCAGAAAAAGAAGTGGGCCAAAGCCATGCCGCCGTGGCCCAGCACATAGCCCAGCAGCAGCCAGACAAAGATGCCGTGCACGGCGGCGGCCCCAGGGGCGGGGTTGCCGTTGGTCCAGGCCACATACATCCAGAGGCCGGAGAGCAGGCTCATGCTCAGCGCGCCCAGGCCCAGGCCCTGCACCACGGTAGCCAAGCCCTTGGCCCTGGGGGCGATGATGCGCTTGCCCCCGCGCAGTTGGGCCAGATCTTTTTTGAGCTGATCCATATCCCCCCACAGGTAGGGGAAATAGTGGCGCAGGCCGCGGGTTTTCAGGCTCCAGACCACCAGGGCAAAGCCGACCCAGCAAAGAATCAGGCCCAGGACCACATGGCCGTATCCGAAGCCAAAAAGTTTGGTACAGAACTGCAGAATGACGAGTACGGCGGCCACGGCATGCAGCAGACGCAGCGTCGGGGGCTGAAAAAATCCAAGGAAACGCCAGAGCAAAAGCGCCTGGGCCGTCAGTTTTTGTCGCAGGGGCATAGTCCTCTCCTTGATTTTATAGTGTGTCCGTCGCAGGGCTTCGGTCTGGGCCGCGGACCAAAAGCGCCGCCCAGAGGGCGGCGCTGCAATGGCGTGGCGTGTCAACGCAAGCACGAACAAGAAAGCATATGAGCCATTTTTTCTTTTTTGGTGCGCAGATAGGCTTCATTTTCGGGGCAGGCTTCCATCTCTATGGGCACCCGCTCCACAATTTCGATGCCGTAGCCGGAAAGGCCCACGATTTTTTTGGGGTTGTTGGTAAGCAGGCGGATTTTGTGGATGCCCAGATCCACCAGCATTTGCGCGCCGGTGCCGTAGTCCCGCAAATCCGGGGGAAAGCCCAGCTTACGGTTGGCCTCCACGGTGTCATAACCCTGGTCCTGCAAAGCATAAGCCTTAATTTTGTTGGCCAGGCCAATGCCGCGCCCTTCCTGGCGCATATAGAGCAAGGCCCCCCTGCCCTCGCGCTCGATCTGACGCATGGCCGCGCCCAGCTGGCCGCCGCAGTCGCAACGCAGCGAGCCCAGGGCGTCACCGGTAAGGCACTCGCTGTGCACGCGGGCCAGCACCGGTTCTGCACCGCCCAGCTCGCCCTTGACCAGGGCCAAATGGGTGCCGGCTTCGTTTTCGCTCTCGTAGGCAATGACCGTAAAATCTCCAAAGCGCGTGGGCAAATGGGCTTCGGCCACCCGCCGCACCGAAACCTGACCGCGGTCCAGCCGGTAGCGAATCAGATCCTTGACCGCAGCTATTTTGAGCCCGTGCTCCTGGGCAAAGCCTTCCAGGTCGGGCATGCGCGCCATGGTGCCGTCGTCCTTCATGATTTCGCAGATGACGGCCGCAGGCTTGAGCCCGGCCAGCTTGCAGAGATCCACACCGCCCTCGGTCTGCCCGGCGCGGGAAAGCACGCCCCCGGCCTTGGCCCGCAGGGGGAAGACATGGCCCGGCGTCACCAGGTCGTCGGGGCGCACGTTGTCGGCCACGGCGGCCAGGATGGTGGTGGCCCTGTCCGCAGCGGAAATGCCCGTGGTCACCCCCGCACGCGCCTCAATGGAAACGGTAAAATTAGTGCCGAACCGCGAGCCGTTGCGCTGGGTCATAAGCGGCAGATCCAGCCGGTCGATGCATTCTGGCGCCATAGGCAGGCAGATGAGTCCGCGTCCGTATCTGGCCATAAAATTGATGGCTTCAGGCGTGGCGAACTGGGCGGCCATAGTCAGGTCGCCTTCGTTTTCCCGACCTTCATCGTCCACAAGAATGACCATTTTCCCCTGCCGGATGTCGGCAACGGCCTCTTCAATGCTGCACAAGGGCATGACGTTTCCTTCAGCTGCCCGTCCACGGGCTGGGTAGAGGTTACAGCGAAATCGCAAAAAAACATTTCCTTCACAAGTAGGGTCGCAAAGGTTTTGTGTCAACCGGGAGGCTCGCGAAAAGCCGCAGTCTACGCCTCTTCCGCGGGCCGCAGGCCTACCTCGGCCAGCAAGTCCGTCAGGGGCCGTCCCAGCAGAAAGGGCAGCAAGGCTCCGGGCAGGTCGGCGCGCTCCTGGCACAGTTCGCGGAAGGCCGCGTCAATGCGCGCGGCTTCGCTAATCTGCGCCAGGGCATCGCGCTGTTCGTCTGCGTGCCGCAAAGGCGGCGGCGTTGCCGCCACGCGCACCCCTCGCCCGCCCCTGGGCAGATAGCCCAGCCGCGCGGCCAGTTCCAACACGGGGCGCACGGGGCTCTGCTCTTCATGCACCGCCGCCATGTCGGCCAGTATGGCCCGCGTGGACGCACGCAAATCGGGAAAGCCCGGCAGAACCGGCACCGCAGCCAGCGCTTGCAGGGCCACGGCCCGGCTGAGCGGAGCTTCGGCGGCCAGCAGACGTTCCAGCGGCCCCGTGTCCGTACAATAGAGGGCCGCGCACTGGGCCGGACGCTGACCGTAGACGGTACAGCCGGCGCCGTCCGCATAGTAGCGACAGCGCCAGGGATGCGCGCTGCCCCCCAGACCAGCCACCTTGATGCGTTCGTTTTCCAGGGGGGCCAGCAGCTGCCGAACGTCGTCCCGCGCCCATTCGCCGGCCCGCAGGCTGACCATGGCCTCCAGAGCCAACACGCCGCCCGTCAGCAGGGCAACGTCCCTTTCCATAAGGGTAGGCCCGCCCTGCAGGCAACAGGTGCCGCAACGGCGGCACACCGGCCCCCCTTGCGGGGCCTTGGGTTCCAGTAGGGTCATAGGCTCTCCTGCACACGGTGTTGAAGGGACATTGCGCCGCGGCGGTCTGCACCGGACCGCGCCTGCTCGTGGAGCATACCAGCACGTTGCTTCAGGCCGCAACCTGGCGCAGCAGCAAAAAAAGCCCCAGGCCACAGCAGAGCACGCCGATAATCTGCCGCAGCATGCCGGTGGGCGTACGCCGGGCCAAGGCCAGACCGCCGACAAAACCCAGCAATTCCAGACTACAAAGCAACGGCAGCAAAGAAAAATCCACATGTCCGGCACGCATGTTCCCCAAGGTGCCGAACAGGGCCGTAACAACCTGATAAGGCATGGAAATGCCCACGGCCGTCATGGGCGAAACCCCCACCACAATCATCCAGGGGATGGAAAGCACAGGGCCGCCGGCCCCGGTCATGCCCGCCAGAAGCCCGGTGACCGCGCCAATGGCGCACAAGCCGCGTCCGCTTTGCCAAAAGACGCTGCCGCCGCCGGGACGGGGCGGGCGCAGGGCGCACAGCCCGGCAAACAAAATAGTGCAGGCCAGCAGCGCCACCAGCGGCCCGGCCGGCACAAAAGAGCCCAGCAGGGCCCCTGGCAAAGCAGCCAGACCACCCAGCATATAGGGCAGGGCCGTACGCCGGGGAACCTGCCCCAAACGGCCGTACAGCCAGGTACCCGCCAGGGCCACGGGAAAAAAGGAGGCCAGAGCCGTGCCCATTGCCTCGTGCGGTTCCAGACCGCTCAAAAGAATCAGAGCCGGCGGCACCAAAATGCCCCCAACCCCAGCCAGGCCCACCAACACCCCCACAATCAGACAGGTGGCATACAAAGCCGCCAGCAGCATACTCCCTCACTCTATGATCAGCCGACATACCCAGAAAAACGACCAAAGCGCCGGCCCGCCGCACAGGGCGCAGGCCCGCAACAAGGCCAGCAACGCGCTCAGCCGCGCCTTATCCCAAGGAACCGCCTCGTCAAGGGGCGGCCCCAGCCAGGGCTTGTCCACCAGAGCCCCGAAATAGACCGAAGGTCCGGCCATGCGCCCCCAGCAAAGCCAGGCGCAGGCCGTCATGGACCAGCCCGAATTGGGGCTGGGCATGCCCGCCGCCTGCCGCGCCGTCAGTCGCCATCCCGGCCAGCGCCCGTCCCAGGGCCGTTGCCGCAGACCGCAACGCGCCCCGGCCCGTGCCAGCGTATCCGTAAGCAGCACGATCAGGGCCGACAGCCGCGCGGGCGCAAAGGCCAGCATGTCGTCCCCGCGCGCACCGGCAAAGCCCAGCCAGCGCCACTTTTCAGTCAGATACCCCCACATGGAATCCGTGGTGCTCACGGCCTTGTAGCACCACAGCCCCACAGGCCCCCCCACCAGCAGCCAGAAAAAGGGCGCAGTAAAAGCGTCGGTAAGGTTTTCCGCAAGGGTGTCGGCCAGGGTCTTGCGCATGAGGGGCCGGTCCATGCGCGCCGTTTCCCGGCTTACCAGCCGGGAGAGGGCCGCGCGGGCTTCCGGCTCCGGGGCCGTTTCCACCCGCTGCAGCACCTCCCGCCCCGTGCGCAGAAGGCTGCCAAGAGCCAGCCCCGACCAGGCCAGATACAGGGCCAGCAGATTGCCCAGCAGCGGCAGCGAGGTCAAGCCCCATACCGCCAGGCCCGTGAGCCCCGTCAGCACGGTCAGGGCCAGCCCGCCGGCCAGCCTCCCCCGCCAGGGCGCGGCCGCCATTCCCCCGGTATCCATAAAACGCCGGGCCGGACCTTCCAGCGCGTGCAGCAGGCTGCCCTGCAGGCACACGGGGTGCCGCCAGGGCAGGTCCGGATCCCCCAGCCAGAGGTCCAGCAGCAGGGCCAAAGGAGCCAGCCACCAGCAATCCCATACAGAAAAAGGCGGCACGGGAAAGGACGGAATCACCCCCAGCCCTCCAGCAGGCCCGTGCGGGCCAGGGCCGCGTAGAGCACGATGCCCGCCGAGGTGGCAAGGTTGAGGCTGCGCACTCCGCCTTCGCGCATGGGAATGCGCACCCGGTGCGCGGAGAGGACCAGCACCTCCGGGGGCAGGCCGCGCGTTTCCGGCCCAAAGACCAGGCAGTCGTCCGGCGCAAAGGCAAAATGCTGCAAAGGCGTACAGGTGGCCGCGTCCCTGGCCGACGTAAAGACCAGACGGCCGCCCTGGCGGCCTTCCGCCGCAAAAGCCTGCCAGGAGGGCCAGACCCGCAGGCGCACGTGCGGCCAGTAGTCCAGACCGGCGCGCTTGAGGTAGCGGTCCTCCAGCTTGAAGCCCAGGGGCTCGATAAGATGCAGGGGCGTGCCCGTGGCGGCGCAGAGGCGGGCCACGTTGCCCGTATTGGGCGGAATTTCCGGCTCGTAGAGAACGATCTGCATAGGCGTGGCGTAGATAAAATTCGGGCGCTACGACGCCAGGCGGCCGGCAATGCCCGGCGTCACCTGGCAGGTCACGCGCATGTCCTTGCTGCCAAAACCGCCGTCGTCCAGGGTGGCGAACAGCTCCGCTTCCGTCACTTCCACATTGGCGTCGGGCACGCCCGCATCTGCAAGGCGCTCCTGCAGCAAGCGGCAGGCCCGCTCCCGCGCTGCCTCCAGGCTGAACCCCTTGCCGATGCGCTCACTGTGGTCCAAAGCGGGCGCGCGCAAAAAGCCCCGCCCCGTGTCGGCATAGAGCTCCAGGCTGTCCGTGGGCAGGGTCAGGGCCGCGCCAATAGCGTTGGCTACATCCGCATGGGGCGGAATGGTCACGGGCAGGTCCAGCCGGGACTGCAGCCGTGCGCCCATGCAGGCCGCCGGGCCGCCCACCAGCAGCACGGCGCCGGGCCGGGCCTCGCGCACGCGCTTCAAGGCCGCCAGGGTATAGATGGGACGGGCGTTGACCTGCTCCGTCAGCTCCCGCGCGGCCGCAGCCACCTGGTCCAGCGCGTTTTCCACGGCCAGGCGGGCCAGATCCGACGGATTGCCCCCACTCTCCCCGGCCAGGGCGGCCAGCGCCGCTGCCGAGGCCGCCGCTGCCCCGGCAGCGGGGCCGTCCGCAGCCGTATTGCAGATATTGAGGGCATCCAGCAGGGTGGCCCGGTCGCCGCCAAAGGCCGCCGCCGGCCCCTCCCGTTGCGGGCCCACGCGCACGGTGCGGCCCCCCCCGTCCACATTGAGGCGCGAATCGCCCCCCACGCCGATGGAAACGGTGGCCAAAGCGCGCACCAGGGTGCGCCGCCCCTGCAGGAGCATGCCGTCCCGGTCCACCACGGGAGAGCCATCCACGAACAGGGCCAGGTCCGTGGTGGTGCCGCCCATGTCCAGCAAAAGGGAGCAGCCCGCGTCCACGCCGGGACAAAGGGCCAGCACGCCCATAACGCTGGCCGCCGGGCCGGAAAGGATGGACTGCACGGGCTCCCGCCGCGAAAGGGCGACAGGCACCGCGCCGCCGTCGGCCTTGAGCAGGCGCACGGCGGCCGTGATGCCGGCCTCGGCCAGGGCGCCTTCCACGGCGTCCAGAAAATCCGTGTGCAGGCGCTGCACCGCGGCGTTGTAATAGGCCGTGGCCAGTCGCCGAGGAAAATTGAGCCGCCCGGAAAGCCGGTGCCCCAAAGTCACGGGCATGCCGCCCGTACGGGCCACGGTTGCGGCCATAGCCAGCTCGTGAGCTGGGTTGCGCGGCGAAAACTTGCCCACGCAGGCCGCCGCAGGCACGCCCTGCTCCCGCCAGCGGGCAGCCACACGGGCCAGATCTTCAGTCAAAAGCGGGCTGACTTCCACCCCCCGGTGGTCCAGGCCGCCGGGCACAACACAGACGTGCTTCCCCAGGGCGAACCGCCGGGGGTTGAGCCCCGGACCGGCGGCCAGGGCCAAGCCCACGCTGTCCGCCCGGTCCTGTACTAGTGCGTTGACGGCCAGCGTGGCCCCCAGGGTGACGCGCTGCACTCCGGCAAACAGGGCGGCCGCGTCCGGGCCGCAGACGCGGGCCAGTTCCGCCAGCACGGCGCGCACCGAGGCGGGCAAATCGTCGTGCCGCGTGCGCGTTTTGGCCACGGCCAACAGCCGGGGCGCGTTTTCGCCCCCCACAGCCAGCAGGGCCGCGTCCGTGTGAGTGCCGCCGGCGTCAATGCCCAATATGCAGGATGTGTTCATAATACTATCCCATTTTCGCAAAAGTTCGGCGTTGAGCATACGCCATCGGGCCACGCAGGGCCAGAGCTTTTGTGCCATGGGGGCCGCCGCGCGAGGCCGCGCTCGTCCCCGGCTCTTGCCATACCGGGCGCTTTTCAGTAGATTCTTGCTCTTGCGTCGTCAGACGGGCGATCGGAACCCGCCGTGACCGCATCCCTACCACAGAGGCTATGCGGAGGACAGCCATGCAGACAACAGAGTACATTTGGTTTGATGGTAAAATGGTTCCGTCGGATCAGGCCCGGGTGCACGTGCTCACCCACGCCCTGCACTATGGCAGCGCCATTTTTGAGGGCATTCGCGCCTATGCGTGCGCCGACGGCAGCTCTGCCGTATTCCGCCTTGAGGACCACTGCAAGCGTCTGCTCAATTCCGCCAAGATTCTCCGCATGGAAGTGCCCTACAACGCGGAACAGCTGGCCAAAGCCTGTGTGGAAACCCTCCAGGCCAACAAACTGAAGGAAGGCTATATCCGGCCGCTCTCCTTTGTGGGCTACGGCGAAATGGGCGTCTACCCCGGCAACAACCCCGTGCAGACCATCGTGGCCGCGTGGCCCTGGGGCGCGTATCTGGGGCCGGAAGCGCTGGAAAAAGGCATCCGCATCAAAACCAGCAGCTTCGCCCGCAGCCATGTGAACACCTCCATGTCCAAGGCCAAGGCCTCAGGCAACTACATCAATTCCATCCTGGCCAAGGTTGAAGCCAAGGAAGACGGCTACGACGAAGCCATCATGCTGGACACCAACGGTTTTGTTTCCGAAGCCACGGGCGAGAACGTCTTTATCGTGCGCGACGGCATCATCAAAACCACGCCCTGGACCTCCATCCTGGGCGGCATCACGCGCGATTCCATTATGGCTTTGGCTCGTGATCTGGGCTATACGGTGGAAGAACAGCAGTTCACCCGCGACGAATTCTACATTGCGGACGAGGCCTTCTTCTCCGGCACCGCGGCGGAAATAACCCCCATCCGCGAGCTGGACCACCGGCAGATCGGCGTAGGCCATGCCGGCCCCGTGACCAAACATCTGCAGCAGGAATTTTTCAAGATTGTCAAAGGGCAGAACCCCAAATACGCGAGCTGGCTGCACCGCTTCACCGTCTAACGCAGCCCGGGGCCCGGCCCCGCAAGCCGTGCCCGGTTTCCATGCCGGGCACGGCCGCCAACCCCCACGAGCGCCATGAAGCACCTTTCCCTCGCCGCACGCTACCGTCCCCAGACCTTTGCCCAGGTGGCGGGACAGGACACGGTCAAGGCCGTGCTTTCCCGCGCCGCCGCCGAGGGCCGCCCCGCGCCCGCCTACCTTTTGAGCGGCACACGCGGCGTAGGCAAAACCACCATTGCCCGCATCTTCGCCAAGGCGCTCAACTGCGAGCACGGCCCCGCTCCGGAGCCTTGCAACCAGTGCGAGCAGTGCCGCAAAATCACCCAGGGCGCGCATGTGGATGTGGCCGAAATCGACGGCGCGTCCAACAACAGCGTGGAAGATGTACGCGCCCTGCGCGAGAACATCGGCTACGCCCCCATGGAAGGCCGCTACAAGATCTTTATTGTGGACGAAGCCCACATGCTCTCGCGCAACGCCTTCAACGCTCTGCTCAAAACTCTGGAAGAGCCGCCGGAAAACGTGGTCTTCATCTTTGCCACCACCGAGGCCCACAAATTTCCCATCACCATTGTGAGCCGCTGCCAGCACTTCGTCTTCCGCCATCTCAGCGAAGACGCCCTGGCCGCTCACCTTTCGGCCGTGCTGCACAAAGAGAATGTGCCTTTCGAGGAAGGCGCGGTGCGTTGCATTGCCCGCCGGGCGGCGGGCAGCGTGCGCGACGGCATGTCGCTGCTGGACCAGACCCTGGCCCTGGGCGAGGAGAGCCTCACCGTGGATACGGCCCGGCGGGTGCTGGGCCTGGCCGGACAGGAATTTTTTGCCGAACTTTTTGCGGCCCTGCGCGGGCAGGACTGCGCCGCCGTGGCGGAGCTCTGCGCCCGCCTGCTGCAGCAAGGGGCTGACATCGGCTTTTTTGTGCGCGAGCTGGCCGGGCATCTGCGCAACCTGTTTTTACTGCGTCAGGGCGGCGCCGCCATTGCGCCCAGCCTGCGCCTGCCGCCGGACGAGGCCGCCCTGTGGCAGGAACTGGCCCCAAAGTTTGCGCCCGCGCACCTGCACGCCGCATGGCAAATGACCCTTGACGCCCAGCGCGGCATCGTGCAAAGCCCGGAACCGGCGGCAGCCCTGGAACTGCTGCTGCTCAACCTGACCTTGCTGCCGCAGCTGCTGCCCCTGGAGCGGGCCATGCCCTGCGGCCCTGCCGGCGCGGGTGGGGCGGGCCAGAACAGCGGCAAGCCCGGCGCGGACCGAAATACTGCGGGCCCCCAGGCTCCGGACCAGGCCATGGCCAGCCAGGCGGGGGACCATGCCATGGCCAGCCAGGCGGGGGACCAGGACGGTACGGCCCCCCCTGCAGCGGAGGCCATTGCTCCGACACGCGGCAATACGCCCCGCGGCATACCCCAGACCGGCGGACACGCGGCAGGCCCGTACGGCAGTACAGACCGCAACGGCCTGCGGCCGACGCCCTCCGTGGAGGCCACGCCCGGCTTTGTGCCCGGCCCGGCGGGAGAAGAAAACCCCCGCCCCCGCTCCCGGCAAAGCCCGGCCGGCCCTGCCGAGGATGGCGAGGCCGCCGACGGCGCTGACCCGGACGCAGGCGCGGCCCACAGGTCGACGGACGCGGTCGCTGACGGCCCCCAGGCCGCACCGGAACGCCCTGCCCTTCCGACGCCGCCGGACGCGGCGCAACAGGCAGGGGCAACGCCCGCGGCCGACAGCGCCGTAACCCCGCGGGACTGGACAGCTTTTTGTGATTTCTGCGCCGAGAGCCGGACGGATGCGGAGGGCGCGCCGCCCCTGCACCTGCTGCGCGGGCTGGACGTGCACTGGCGGGAAGGCCTGCTGGAACTGCGCCCGCGCACGGCCAGTCAGGCGGAGCAGCTGGAGCGCCGCCGCCGGGGTCTTGAAGAAGCCCTGGCCGCCTACGGCCTGCCCCACGATGAGGCCCGCGTGGTAGCCCCCGCGCCCCGCCGGCCCGAAGCGGAACTTATTGCGGCATTCAGTGCCAAACCGGAACTGCGCCATTGCCTGGAAGTGCTCAACGCCCGGGTGGGGGCCTGCAAACCCCTGGACACCAACGGGCGCTGAACCCGGCAATGGCCCCATGCGCGAAAAAGGAGAACCCCATGCGCAACATGAACGACATTCTGCGCCAGGCGCAGGTCATGCAGCAAAAAATTGCCAAACTGCAGCAGGAGATGGGCGACCACGATTTTGAGGCCGCCAGCGGCGGCGGCATGGTCAAGGCCGTGGTTTCCGGCAAGCAGGAGCTGCGTCGGCTGACCATCGACCCCAAGGCCCTGGAAGGCGGCGACGTGGAAATGCTGCAGGATCTTATCGTGGCTGCGGTCAACGAGGCCGGACGCATTGCCCGCGAGAGCATGGAGCGCGAAATGAGCTCCATTTCCGGCGGCATTAAGCTGCCCGGCATGTTCTAGGCAGCCATGCACACCCGTATTCCCGAGCCGCTCAAGGCCCTGGTGGACCAACTGGCGCGTCTGCCGGGGCTGGGGCCCAAGTCCGCCATGCGCGTGGCCATGACCCTGCTCAAATGGCCGGAAGCGGAAACGCGCCGCCTGGGCCGGAGCATCCACGACCTGCGCGACAACCTGCACCTCTGTTCTCGCTGCGGGGGTCTGGCCGCCACAGACCCCTGCCCGGTCTGCGCCGACACGGAGCGCGCCCGCGACACCCTCTGCCTGGTGGCCGAGTGGGACAGCATGCTCACCTTGGACGAAGGCGGCTTTTACCACGGCCAATATCTGATTCTGGGAGGGCTGCTGGCCCCTCTGGAGCACATGGGCGCTGAAAGTCTGGACCTGGACCGCCTGACGCGCCGCCTGGCCGAAGGCGAGGTGCACGAGCTTATTCTGGCGCTGGGGGCCACCCTGGAGGCGGAGAACACGGCCACCTTCATTGGCCGCATGGTGCGGGAGCGCTTTCCCCGCGTGGCGGTTTCCCGGCTGGCCCAGGGCATTCCCCTGGGTGCGGAAGTGAAGTACATGGACAGAGAGACTCTACGCCAGTCGCTGCAATACCGCCAAAACCTGCCCTGAGCGGCGAGGCCTGTTGTGGAAGCGTTCCTTTCCCCTGCCTTGCTGCAGCATCCTGTGGTCCAGGCGCTGCTGGCCGGGCTGCTTTCCTGGCTTTCCGTCAGTCTGGGGGCCGCGCTCATTTTTACCCGCCGGGAATTTTCCCGTCGGGCCATGGACTGTCTGCTGGGGGCGGCAGGCGGCATGATGCTGGGAGCGGCCTTTTTCGGCCTGCTCACTCCGGCCCTGGAACTCACGGCCCATCTGGGACGACTGGCCTTCGCCCCTGTGGTGGCGGGGCTCACCCTGGGCGCGTTCTTTCTCTGGCTGCTGGACCGCGTCCTGCCGCACATCCACATTCTGCAGGACACGCCTGAGGGCATTTCCACCAGCTGGCGGCGCAGCGTGCTGCTGGTGGCGGCCATGGCCTTGCACCACATTCCCGAAGGTCTGGCCATCGGCGTGGGCTACGGGGCCGCGGCCGCCGAATCGGTGCTGCAGACCGGCGCGGAAAGCCTGGGGCTGAGCACGGCTCTGGTTCTGACCCTGTCCATTATGCTCCAGAACGTGCCCGAGGGCATGGTGGTGGCCACGGCCCTGCGGGCCGAAGGTTACAGCGCGCGCAAGTCCTGTCTGTACGGGGTGCTTTCGGGCGTTACCGCCCCACTGGGTGCAGTGCCCGGAGCTCTGGCCGCCGGTTTTACGGCCGGTCTGCTGCCCGTGGCCCTGAGCTTCGCCGCCGGAGCCATGGTCTATGTGGTGGCTGAAGAAGTCATCCCCGAAGCCAGCGCATCGGGCAACGGCAATGCGGCCACGGTATCCTGCATTGCCGGGCTGGGGCTGGTCCTGACACTCTCCTCCCTGGTGGGCTGACATTTCGTTTTCTTATGCGCAATCCAGAACCGATTATTTTGCCAATGCCCCCATCCGCGGCTGCGTTTGCGCGTGCGGCGGGCGTCTGCACGCACTGTTGACAGCGCTTTTCAAGGATGAAGCGCCCTAGAGCATTTAACACTTGAAATGCTCGCTTACGGCAGGCAAAAGCCTGCCTTCTCGCATTTCGTGGCAAGGATTTCAAGAAAATCCTTGCAGAGCAGTTAGCTCATTTCATTCGCTAACTGCTCTAAAGTTTATTTATCACATGCCGTATAATCAGCATATGCGGTTACGGTATTTCTGACCCTTTTGCGGAGCGGTGCGGCAGCCCCACTTGCAAAAAGCCATAACCTGCGGCAAAAACGCGGACCGCAGTACCGTCAACGCCACCCGGTCATGGCGCGGCGGCAACGCTGCAGGGAGCTATAGCTTCCCAAAAGCCGCCGTGACGCTGAACTAGGCGGTGCTGCTCCGGCGTCACGGCGGAATGTACTGTTTTCTGGTAAATTATGACGTCAGGACGACGCTTCCCTTGGGGGACGCTTTGTCCGCATCCGGCCTCGCGGGCGCAAGGCCATTTTCCGCAGACCCTGCTGCGGCCCCTTATCTAAAGGATCATGCTTATGACCCTCTGCGCAAAAATTATCGCTGTTTATCTTGTCGGGCTGCTGCTCGTCTGCCTGGGGACTTTTGCCGGCGTCCAGTGGGCGCTGGGAACGGCCCTCAACGACGAGGTTTTCTGGCAGGCCCTGGGTACGGGTTTTGCCATGGTGGCCGTGCTGGGCTTTGTGGGCGCGCTGATCATCCACAACCGCATCGCGCCCATCCGCCAGTGCGTGCTTTTTGCCAAGGCCGTCAGTGAAGGGCAGGAAGACGTCACGCTGGAGGTTTACCGCTCGGACTGTCTGGGGCATCTGGCTGAATCCCTGCGCGTCATGGTGGCCAAATTGGAAGGCCAGGCCCACTGGTACGAGAGCATCCTCAACACCCTGCCCCTTTCTATTTCGGTGACGGACAACGACATGGCCTGGACCTTCTGCAACACCTATGCCCTCAAGAGCATGGACAAGACCCGCCAGGACGACGTGGTGGGACGGCACTGTTCCGAAAAGGGCGGCAACCTCTGCAACACGCCCCAGTGCGGCATTGAACAGCTGCGTCGCGGCGTCAAGAAGGTTGTCAACCATATGCCCAACGGCAAGTCCATGCAGATTATGCTGGACTACCTGCACGACGCCCACGGCAACCAGGTGGGGCATGTGGAAATAGGCGAAGACATTACCGAACGCATCGCCCTGGAAAAACGCGCTCTGGAAGCAGCGCACCAGGGCCGCATGTCCACCGTCACCCGGCTGGAAGGCGTCATCGCTACTCTGCAGGAGGCTGCCGGCAGCCTTAATACCGCCCTGACCGACGTGCGCCAGAAAGCCGATGTGGCCGCAGGACGCATGTCCGAAACCGCCACAGCCATGAACGAAATGAACTCCACCGTGCTGGAAGTGGCCCACAACGCCGAGGGTGCGGCCGAAGCCGCCACCTCGGTGCAGGGGCACGCCCACGACGGCGCGGACCTGGTAACCCGCACCATCCGCAGCATGCAGGATGTGCAGCGGCAGTCCTCCGGCCTCAAGGACGAAATGTCCAGCCTGGACCAGCAGGCCAAGGACATCGGCGCCGTGCTTACCCTTATCCGCGACATCGCAGACCAGACCAACCTGCTGGCCCTGAACGCCGCCATTGAAGCCGCCCGCGCCGGCGAGGCGGGCCGCGGCTTTGCCGTGGTGGCCGATGAAGTGCGCAAACTGGCCGAAAAAACCATGAGCGCCACCAGAGATGTGGAAACGGCCATTGCCGCCATTCAGGAAGGCACCGGCAACAGTGCAACCACCGTGGACGGCACCGTGACTTCCATTGAAGAAGTGAGTCATATGGCTGAAGAATCGGGCCACGCTCTGGAGCGCATCGCCAGCCTGGCTGGTGATTCCAGCAGTCGGGTGTCGGCCATTGCCGCCGCCGCTACGGAGCAGTCCGCCGCTTCAGACGAGATTAACCGCCATATCTCTGAGGTCAACGCCCTGAGTGCCCACATCGCCGAGGCCATGGACCAGGCCGCCGGCCAGGTCACCCACATGGCGGAACAGGTGAGCGTGGTCACCACCATTCTGGACGACATCCGCAAAGAAGACGCCACCACCACCGCCACTATGGAGTAATCCCCCCCCTCACAACTATACAAAGAAAGACCGCCGCCGGAAGAACTCCGACGGCGGTCTTTCTGGTTTAGCAATCACCATGACCGCAAAGGCGCATAACCGCATGGGACGCGGCGCCTGCGTCTTTGCGGCCCGTGTTCGACCTATAGGACACCGTACTCTTGAGAATATGCATGCTCAAGAGTTATGGCACGGTTTTCATCCGTAACTAGCGCTGCTGTCTTTGCCCGTAACTTCCTTCGTCGGAACGGGCCAAGCTCCGCTTGCGCCTCTACGACGGGCATCGCTTATGCAACCGCCAGGGCATTGCAAAGTTGCAATGCCCTATGGATGGTTGTTGAACTTGTCCGCTGTGGACTTGGTGCCGCTGTGGCAGGGGGTGCAGTCCATGACGCCCTTGGCCCAGTTGGCCTCATTGCCCTTGGTCTGATGGCATTCGCCGCAATAGGTCACGGATTCCTGCACGGGGAAGGCGCCCTTGTAGTCCTTACCCATCTCTATTTTGGCATTAAAGATTTCCACGGCCTTGGCGGCCACGTCCGCAGTCAGGCGGCCGCAGCGCTCACTGCGCTGCTTGCTGGTGGCCTCAATTTTGTTGTGCGCACACCACTTGGAAACAGAGATGTGGCAGAGCACAGAACCGGACACGTTTTGGGGCAGGTCGCCCTTGAAGCCCAGGGCCTTGTCGCCGGGATTGTAGGCGGGCAGGCTGGCCTTCTCATACCAGCGGAACAGCTCGTTGACCATGGGGCGCACTTCCTTGCGGCCCCAGAACAGGGAAAAAGTGGCCGCCGCGCCATACAAGGCGCCGCAAATGGTGCCCCAGTCGGAAATGCCGCCTTTGTTGGCCTCAAGCATGGTAAAGGGAAACTGATTGTAGGGCGCGCCATATTTTTCACCAAGCAGGCCCACAATGCTGTAAAATGTGCCGTAGCCGCAGCCGTAGCCCTTGTGCCAGTAGCCTTCATAAGCTACCTCGGCACACAGTTTGGGGTCCAGCTTATGGGCTTTCCACCCGTGGTCTCCGCCCGCCTGGGCAAAGCGGCCTCCGCCCTGCTGCGTCTGCCCCGCAGCAAAGCTCGCGCCGCCGGAAAGGCCAAGCACAGCCCCGCCCACGGCAAGGCCGCCCAGACCGAAAATCAAATCACGTCTGCCAATACCCATAATCTCCTCCTGTTTTGTGCGCAGTTGCACATGGTATTGTGTTAAAAAAAGCACTAGCTGGTTTCAGCAAGGCCGGTCAAGGCTCCGGACCGGGGATTGACAAAATTTTTGCAAAAAAAATTTTTAGTGCCCTCTGGACGCGCCCGGAGAAGGACTTACTTAAAGAACGCGCCTGGGCAGCCAGCCGCCATGTCCGCGCGCCCTGCAAATTTGGCTCTTTGGCGCGCCCCGGTGCGCGCCGGGCCTGTGCGCGGACAGCGCCGGACCGCCGCTTTCGGGCTTGTGGTTCGGATAACGAAGATTTTTCCTGAGGAGGATCCGGATATGTCCAAAATTATCGGCATTGACCTGGGCACCACCAACTCCTGCGTGTACGTCATGGAGGGGAAGGACCCAAAATGCATCACCAATCCCGAAGGGGGCCGCACTACTCCCTCCGTGGTTGCCTTTACCGATAAAGAGCGCCTGGTGGGCGACATTGCCAAACGGCAGGCCGTCACCAACCCCAAGCGCACTATTTTCGCTATCAAGCGGCTTATGGGACGCAAGTACGACACCCCAGAGGTAGACCGCTGGAAGGAACACTCCCCCTACGCCATCGTCAAGGCCGCTAACGGCGACGCCGGCGTGGAGGTGGACGCCCGCACTTACAGCGCCCCGGAAATCTCGGCCATGATCCTGGCCAAACTCAAGGCCGACGCCGAAGCCTACCTGGGCGAAACCGTAAGCGAAGCCGTCATCACCGTGCCCGCCTATTTCAACGACGCCCAGCGTCAGGCCACCAAGGACGCGGGCCGCATCGCCGGTCTTGAGGTCAAACGCATCATCAACGAGCCCACCGCGGCCTCTCTGGCCTACGGCGCGGACAAAAAGGCCAATGAAAAGATCGCCGTCTTCGACCTGGGCGGCGGCACCTTTGATATTTCCATCCTGGAAGTGGGCGACAACGTTGTGGAAGTGCGCGCTACCAACGGCGACACCTTCCTCGGCGGCGAAGACTTCGACCAGCGCGTCATCAATTACCTGGTGGAAGAATTCAAAAAGGAAAACGGCATTGACCTCACCAAGGACAGCATGGCCCTGCAGCGCTTGAAAGAAGCGGCGGAAAAAGCCAAAAAAGACCTGTCCACCTCTATGGAGGCCGAAGTCAACCTGCCCTTCATCACCGCAGACCAGAATGGCCCCAAGCACCTGCTCATGAAGATTGGCCGGGCCAAGCTCGAATCCTTGGTCAGCGATCTGGTGGACCGCACCACTGAGCCCTGCAAAAAGGCTCTGGCCGATGCGGGCATGACTGCCGCGCAGATCGACGAAGTCATCCTGGTGGGCGGCATGACCCGTATGCCTCTGGTGCAGCAGGTGGTGGGCAAGTTTTTCGGCAAGGAGCCCAACCGCTCCGTGAACCCCGACGAAGTGGTGGCCATGGGTGCGGCTATTCAGGGCGGCATCCTCACCGGCGACGTGAAGGACGTGCTGTTGCTGGACGTGACCCCGCTTTCCCTGGGCATTGAAACCATGGGCGGCGTGTTCACCAGGCTTATCGACCGCAACACCACCATCCCCACGCGCAAAAGCCAGGTCTTCACCACAGCCTCGGACAACCAGCCCTCGGTGTCCATCCATGTGCTGCAGGGCGAACGCCCCATGGCCGCAGACAACATGACCCTGGCCCGCTTTGACCTTACGGGCATTCCTCCGGCCCCGCGCGGCGTGCCGCAGATTGAGGTGTCCTTCGATATCGACGCCAACGGCATCGTCAACGTGTCGGCCAAGGATATGGGCACCGGCAAGGAACAGTCCATCAAGATCACAGCTTCTTCCGGCCTTTCCGAGGACGACATCCAGCGCCTGGTGCGTGAGGCCGAAGCCCATGCCGGCGAAGACAAGAAAAAACAGGAAGTGATCGAGGCCCGTAACCACGCGGACAGCCTCATCTACGGCACGGAGAAATCCCTTGCGGACCTGGGCGACAAGGCCGATGCCGCAGTGAAAAGCGATATCGAAGCCAAGATCGCCGAGCTGCGCAAAATCATGGAAGGTGAGGACGCGGAGGCCATCAAGGCCGCTACCGACGCCCTGGCCAAGGCTTCGCACAAGCTGGCGGAACAGCTCTACCAGCAGCAGGCTCAGCAGACCGGGGGACAGCCGGGCGGAGCCCAGCAGGAAGCCGGCGCGCATCAAGACGGCAACAACGGCGGCAACGGCGGCGACGACGTGGTGGACGCCGACTACACCGAAGTGAAAAAATAGCAAACTTGCCAGCGCGCTTGCGCTGTACTAAATAAAGGTCTGGTTCTGCGGAACCGGACCTTTTTTTCACTCTGACGCAAAAGGAACTGCATATGCCCGGCAAACGCTGCAGCATGGCCGTGCCCGCCTTGCTCCTGCCCCTGTTGCTTCTGACAGGGGCCTGCCACACGGCCCCGCCGCCTGACAACACTTACGAGCGCACGCCGCCCCCCAGGCCGACTCCGGCCAGGCCGCAACCGGCGCCGCGCCCCGAAGTCAAACCCGAAGCCCAACCTGCCCCGCGTCCGGCCCAGGGCCGGCACCCCGCGCCGGACAAGGGCGACCGTGACCGTCGGCCGGCCATGCAACCACAGCACAACGCGCGCCCCCACCAGGCGGAAAGGCCGCAGCGCCAGGAAAACACCAGGCGGGACAGCACACGCCGCCCCGACCAACAGCGTCGGACGCCGGACCAACACGTTTCAGACCAAAAGCCGGAACGCTCAAACCCATAGCAGGATACGCCCATGTCCCTTTGCCGCGCCACAGCCCCTATTCTCCGTCTTCTGACGCTTCTGGCGGTTCTGGGCTGCCTGACGGCCTGTCAGATGCCCTTCGGCCTGGGCCAGCGCGCGTCGCAGCCCGCCAAACCGGCCAAGCCTGTCCCTGCCGCCGGCCCCTGCGTGGTCCTGGCGCTGCCGCAATCCGGCCCCTACGCCCCCATTGCCGGAAAAATCACGCGCGGAGCCCAGCTGGCCAAGGACGAAATGGCGGCCAATGGTGTGGCCATCCGCCTGGAAACGCTGAATACCGCCGACAGCGGCTGGCTGCAGAAGCTGGCCGCCCTGCCCCCGGCCTGCGCCGTAGTGGGCGGTCCCTTGCAGACCGGCGTCTACGCCAAGGCCCGTCAGGCCGGCGCGCTGGAAAAGCGGACCTTCTTCACCTTTTTGCCCACGCTGGAGCCGGGCGATGAAGGCGCGCGGGCTTGGCGCATGTTCCCCAGCCCACAGGACCAGGTTGACGCCCTCATCCATTTTGCCTCCGAGGGTCTGAACATCCGCACCTACGGGGCCTTCTACCCCAATGACGCCTACGGCATGCGCATGACCGGGCTGCTGGAGCAAAGTCTGGCCAGCCGCAACATGCTGCTGCAGAAGGCGGTTTACAACCCCGCGGACGCCGCCTCCTGGAGCACGGCCGTGGCTCCGTTGATCAACGCGAAAACGCCGGAAGGCAGCACCACGCCCATCCCCCAGACCGCCTTTGAGGCCCTGTTCCTGCCCGATTCGTGGAAAAATATGGAAATGCTCACCACCAGCCTGCTGTACAACGGCGAAGATCGTCTGGTGCTGCTGGGCACGACCCTTTGGGAGCAAAGCCTGACGGGCAAAACCGTGCCCCATGCCGAAAGCTACGCCCTGGCCGTGTTTCCCGGCGCGTGGAACGCCCTGCAGGCCCCGCGCGCCCTGCAGACGCCAGGCACGGATTTCTGGACAGCCTTGGGCTACGACTACGCCCGCTTTGCCGCCGCTCTGGGCCTGGAATCCCGACCTGAAGCCGCTCAGGTCACGGCGCGGGCGCGCCGCGCCTCCCAGATGATCTGGGGCATGGCCCCCGTAAGCTGGGACAGCAAAGGCGTGGCCCACCAGAAGCTCTTTATCTTCGGCGTCACCGGTTCAGGCATGGCCCCCGTAACTCTGGACACCTTCCAGCAGACCCGCGCCCAGGTGCTGCAGCAAGCCGCCCTGCGCATGCAGGGGCTGCCCCCTATGGACGCCGCGGGCAACCCCCTGGCGGCCCCAGCCGAAGGGGCGGCGGCAGAACCTGTGGCCAGACCGACGGGCGATCCGGCGGCTCCGGCGCAGCCTGCGGCCGCGCCCGTGAGCACCACGCCCCGGCCCTCCTACAAACTCAGTCTGCCCGGCAACCATTGACCACCGGGCCTGCCCCAACGGGTGGAACACTTCCGGAGCAAGGAAAAAATCGCATGAGCAACAAGACCATCGGCAAAGAAGACGTGCGCCACATGGCTGCCCTTTCCCGCCTCCAGATCAGCGAAGAGGAACAGGAGCTGTTTGCCCGACAGTTGGGCGACATTCTGGGTTATATGGACGTGCTTGCCCGCGTGGACACCAACGCGGTGGAACCCCTCTACAGCCCGGCCCTGCATCAGGGCCCCCTGCGGGAAGACATGGCCGAACGCCGCCGCCGGCGCGAAGAAGTGTTGGCCAACGCCCCCGAAGCGGACGGGGAGTATTTTATCGTGCCGCGCATAGTTTAGTCGCGCCGCACCCCACATTGCACCACGCCGAGAACACCATGACCGACATCTGCTCTCTCACGCTGACCGCCCTGACCGGGGCCCTGCAGAACAAAGAACTGAGCGCCGTGGAGGCGGCCACCGCCTGCCTGGAGCGCATTGCCGCCACCGAACCCCGCCTGGCCGCGTTGCTCACCGTGGACCGGGAAGGCGCGCTGGCCACGGCCACCGCCTTGGACAAGGAAGGGCCTGACCCCTCGCGTCCCCTCTGGGGCGTGCCCATGACCATCAAGGACGCCCTGTCCACCAAAGGTCTGCGCACCACGGCGGGCTCCCGCATCCTTGAAAACTACGTCCCCTTTTACGACGCCGCGGCCGTAGAGCGCCTGCGCGCCGCCGGGGCCGTTATTCTGGGCAAGGCCAATCTGGACGAATTTGCCATGGGCTCCTCCACGGAAAATTCCGCCTATCAGACCACCCGCAACCCCTGGAATACGGACAAGGTGCCCGGCGGCTCCAGCGGCGGTTCCGCAGCCTCGGTCAGTGCCGGGCAGTGCTTTGCTTCTCTGGGCACAGACACGGGCGGCTCCATCCGTCAGCCAGCCGCCCTTTGCGGCTGCGTGGGCCTCAAGCCCACCTACGGCCGGGTTTCGCGTTACGGGCTCATCGCCTACGGTTCCTCTCTGGATCAGATCGGCCCCCTGGCCCGCACAGTGGAAGACTGCGCCCGCGTGCTGGACGTCATTGCCGGACACGACCAACGCGACGCCACCAGCGCCCCCCGGCCCGCCGAGGACTATGCCGCCGCGCTGCAAAGCCGCCCTCTCAAAGGCGCGCGCCTGGGCCTGCCCAAAGAATTCTACGGCCAAGGCCTGGACCCGGAAGTGCGCGACGCCTGTGAAACAGCCCTGCGCACGGCCGAAGCCCAGGGCGCGACCCTGGTAGACGTGAGCCTGCCCCATACGGATGCGGCCATCGCCACCTACTACATCATTGCCATGGCCGAGGCCAGCTCCAACCTGGCCCGCTTTGACGGCGTGCGCTACGGCCGCCGCGCCGCCCCGATCAACAATCTGGAAGAACTCTACGTGCGTTCGCGCAGCCAGGGTTTCGGGCAGGAAGTCAAACGCCGCATTATGCTGGGGGCCTATGTGCTTTCCTCCGGCTACTACGACGCCTACTACCGCAAGGCCGCGCAGGTGCGCCGCTGCATCCGCGACGACTACCTGGCCGCCCTGGAGCAGTGCGACGTGCTGCTGGCCCCGGTCTCCCCGGTAACGGCCTGGAATCTGGGCAGCCACAGCGGCGACCCGCTGCAGATGTACCTTATGGACGCCTACACCCTCTCCCTTAATCTGGCGGGCCTGCCCGGCCTTTCCCTGCCCGTGGGCCTGGGCGCGGCCAGCCGCATGCCCGTCGGCGTACAGCTTATCGGCAAGGCCTTTGCCGAATCCGAACTTCTGGCTCTGGGCCACAGCCTAACCCAAGCCCTGCCCCCCTTGGGAACGCCCGCGCTGTGAGCTGGATATTGCAGCTCTGGTGCGCGAGGATGATCAGGCAGGCGCAAAAAGGACTGCCCACTCCTGCTGTGCTGTAAAAAAGCAGGCACACCGCGGGCAACAGGGTGGACCATAAAAAAATATGCTGGCGGCTGTGGAAGTAACCCGCACAGCTTTCCAGAGTAGACCCGTTGACAGCCAACAAGCCCCTGCGCTCTCAGAGCACAGGGGCTTTTGTGGGCTCTACCTCAAAGACGGGGGCCCAGACAAAAAGCCCTTATGGCGATAACCATAAGGGCTTGCTTGTTTTGTGGTGCGCCCGGAGAGATTCGAACTCCCGACCTACAGGTTCGTAGCCTGTTGCTCTATCCAGCTGAGCTACGAGCGCGTCAACGAAGGGGAAAGTATCCCAAGCCGCAGGCGGCGTCAAGTTTTTTCCCCAAAAATTTTTCTAAAATCTTGCACTGTTATCCGGAACTATCAAAACGAACCGCTACAAATGGAGCCCGCCTGCCCTGTTCGCAAAAGGGAAGCCAGAACACCAGTCAAGCGAGGTGCATTAGCCCTGTCAGGCCCATTGGCGCACGGCCACTGCCGCAGCGGTCCTGCGGCAGCACCCCACCGACCCCGGTCCTGCCGCTTCCGCCAGAGCAATGCAGATTCCATTGCCCCGGTGCTGCACACGCAGACGGCCGCTCTGGAGGCATAAGCACACATCACGCGGCACACCACCCCCGCAGGGATGACCTCGCAGTGCGCTTACAGCGTGCTACTCGGCGGCTTCCAGGCCGTTAACGGCGCGGGCCAGACGCGAAATCTTGCGCGCGGCCTTTTTCCAGTGCAGAGCGCCCTTGCCGGCGGCCTTGGACAGCACAGAAGTAGCGGCCACCAGGGCCTCGCCGGCCTGGGCCTTGTCGTTGCCCTGCAGGGCGACGCGCACCTGCTTGACGGCGTTCTTCACCCTGGTACGGGCGGCGCGGTTGCGGCTGGCGCGTTGCAGGCTCTGCTTGTGACGTTTAAGGGCAGACTTATGGTTAGCCACGGTGTTCCTCCGCTCAGTTTAAAATGCTTCAGGCTTGCCGGGCAAGCCATGATGGCGTGTTATTGTCGCCCGATGGCGAATTGGTGCTGTTAGCACAGTAAAAAGGACCTGTCAAGAGCTCCCGCCCACAGCCGCTTGCGGCCAACGCCCTGCCACTGCCCGGAAGCGGCCTCCCTGAAAGACTCGCGTCCTCCAGAGAAACAGGACGACGGCCGCCGCCTGGGCAGAGAAGCAAGGCCAGCCCCCTTGGGAGACGCTTGCCTGCGCAGCCGTCAGAAGGACGCCGCATCAAGTGCCTACTGCTGCAGGGCGGCAAAATCCGCCAGCCGGGCAAAGCGGGAACCCAAGGCCCGCAGCATGGCCAGACGGTTGCGGCGCAGATCTGCGTCTTCAGCCATGACCATGACGCCGTCAAAAAAGGCGTCCACCGCTGGGCGCACTTCGCCCAAGCAGTCCAGCAGGGCCTTGTGGTCACCGGCAGCCCACAGCGCATCCAGGCGCGGCAGCAGCGTCTCCAGGGTGGCGGCCAGGGCCTGTTCCGGAGCTTCCCGCAACAAGGATGGGTCCCAGTGGTCCGGCACGCCTTCTCCCTGGGCAGCGGCCTGCTTGCGCAGGATATTGGCTACCCGCTTGAAGGTCTGCACTGCCGCCGCATAGCCCTCTTCCCGGCTGAAGGCCGTCAGCGCCGCCAGTCGCGCGCCACAGTCGCGCACGTCCGTTGCGCCCGCGCCCAAGGCCGCGTCCACCAGGGGCGTGTCCACCCCCTGGCTCATAAAATGGTTGCGCAGCCGCGCGGTGAAAAAGTCCATGAGCTTGTCCAGCACCTCGTGGGGCGGGAATTTCCACTGCCGATCCCCGTACAGCTGCTGGGCCTTGGCAAACAGTTCACGCGCGTCCAGCCTGAGGCCGAATTCCAGCATAATGCGGATGATGCCCAAGGCGCAGCGCCGCAGACCGTTGGGGTCTGCCGCGCCGGTGGGAATCATGCCCAGACCGAAGCAACCAGCCAGGGTATCCGCCTTGTCCGCCACCGAGAGCAGCGCCCCCGCCAGACTGGTCGGCAAGGGCGAATCTGGCCCGGCGGGCAGGTACTGCTCGCCCAGAGCGGCGGCCACCGTGGCGCTCTCGCCCTTGCGCGCGGCGTAGATGCCGCCCATGACGCCCTGCAGGGTGTCGAACTCGCCCACCATGGCGCTGACCAGATCAGCCTTGGAAAGCCGCCCGGCCCTGGCCGCGTCCGCTGCGTCCAGCTGCGGCGCGCAGGCCCCGGCCAGCCAGCGGCACAGCTCTTCCAGCCGTCTGGTCTTGTCGCCCATGCTCCCCAGACCGCCGATAAAGATGACCGCGTCCAGTTTTTGCAGCCAGTGTTCAAAGCTCTCGCGCAGGTCGGCGCGCCAGAAAAAGCGGGCGTCTTCCAGTCTGGCGCGCAGCACGCGTTCCCAGCCGCGCTTGACCAAGCCCATGTCTTCGGGCGTGAGGTTAAGCACTGTCAGAAAGTACGGCAAAAGTTTTCCGTCCGGGCCTTCAATGCCGAAGCTCTTCTGGTGACTCTCCATACTGGTGAGCAGCACCTCGCGCGGCACTTCCAGATAGGCGGGGTCAAAATCCGCCAGCAGGGGCACAGGATGCTCGGTCAGGCCTTGCACTTCGTCCAGCAGGCTGTCCTTCCAGAGAATCTTGCCCTGAACTGCTGCAGCCTGGGCTTCGCCGCCCGCCACAATGACGCGGCGGCGCTCCGCCGGGTCCAGCGTGATGCCGCAGGGACCGGCAAGCACGGACAAAAAATCCCTGGCGTGGGCCACGGCAAAGGGACCGGGCCCGTGGATGCGGTGGCCGTGGGTTTCCCGCCCGGAGGTCAGCGGCCCCAAGGCAAAGGGCACCACCTGGTCGTCCAGCAAGGCCAGAACCCAACGCAGAGGCCGGGCGTAGGCCATGCTGTATGTCCCCCAGCGCATGCGCTTGCCAAAGGGCAAAGCCGTGATAATGGCCGGGCAGAGGGCAGCCAGCAGTTCTCCGGCGGGCGCCCCGCCGCTTTGCCTGCGCACGGCCACATATTCGCCCTTTTCGGTCTGCAGGGTAAAGACGTCCTCCACGGCGCAGTTGTTGCTGCGGGCAAAGCCTTCCAGAGCCTTGGTGGGCTTGCCGTCCTTGTCCCTGGCCGCGCGCGCGGGCGGGCCGGTGACAACCTCCTCACGCTGCGCCTGCACCGGGGCAAGATCCTGCACCAGCACCACGGCCCGGCGCGGAGTGCTCATGACCGTAAGCGCGCCGTATTCCAGACCGGCTTCATCCATGGCGGCGGTAAAACGGGCGGCAAGCTCCGCCTCTTCCGGAGCCAAAAAACGGGAAGGCAGCTCTTCACTGCCGATTTCAAGCACAAAAGTGGCCACGGCTTACCTCGCATCCTTGTTGAGCATGGGATAGCCCAGTTCCTCGCGCTGCGCTGCATAGGCGCGGGCCACGCCCGCCGCCAGGGCGCGCACCCGGCCGATGTAGCCCGTGCGTTCAGTGATGGAAATGGCTCCGCGCGCGTCCAGCAGGTTGAAGGTGTGCGAGCACTTCAGGCAGTAGTCATAGGCGGGCAGGGGCAAGCCCAGCTCCAGCATGGCTTTGCACTGGCCTTCAAAATCGCTGAAATGCCGCAGCAGCATGGCGGCGTCGCTGGCCTCGAAATTGTGGCGGGACTGCTCCACTTCATTCTGGTGGTAGATATGGCCGTAGGTCACATTCTTGTTCCAGGCCAGATCGTAAACCGATTCCACGCCCTGCAGATACATGGCAAGACGCTCCAGGCCGTAGGTCAGCTCCACGCTCACGGGGCTGAGGTCGATGCCGCCCACTTGCTGGAAGTAGGTGAACTGGCTTACCTCCATGCCGTTGAGCCAGACTTCCCAACCCAGGCCCCAAGCCCCCAAGGTGGGGGATTCCCAGTCGTCTTCCACAAAGCGGATGTCGTGCTGCGCGGGCTTGATGCCCAGGGCGTGGAGGCTTTCCAGGTAAAGATCCTGCACATTGTCCGGCGAGGGTTTGAGCACCACCTGAAACTGGAAGTAGCGCTGCAGACGATTGGGATTTTCGCCGTAGCGGCCGTCCGTGGGCCGACGGGAAGGCTCCACATAGGCCACGCTCCAGGGTTCCGGACCGATAACCCGCAAAAAAGTGTTGGGATTAAAGGTGCCAGCGCCGCACTCCACGCCCGAAGGCTGTTCCACTACGCAGCCCTGCCGGGCCCAGTAAGATTGCAGGGTCAGAATGACGTCCTGAAAGTACATGCCGTGTCCTTTGTTCTGCCGTGGTCCGATCCCGCTGCAACAGGGGGAACGGGAATCGCGCCCTCAGACGCGCCGAAAAAAGCCCTCTTCCCAGGCCAGCCCCAGGTGGTACTGCACAAAACCGTCGATGGCCCTGGCGCAGGCCCGCCGGTCCTCGGCGGGCAGCGCGTCCACGCGCCAACCGGAGGGCAATTCTTGCTGCACATGCCGCAAAAGGTCAAGCCCGGCTGGGCGCAGCTCCACGCCGTAACGCGCCGGTCCGGACGCCGCGCGGCAGACAGGGCAGCGCATCTGCCCTTCGTCCACCACAAACTGTCCGCCCCCCTCCAGAGGCGCGCCACACTGACCGCAGCTCTCCAGATTAGGCGCAAAGCCCATGACTCCGGCCAGGCGCAGCCGGAAAAACAGCGGGAACAGACCGGGCAAGGCCGGCGCGCTTTCCAGCGTGCGGCGCAGATCCTCCACCAGGGCATAGGCCCCGGCCGCGCCTTCGGCCGTAACGCCCAGCGCTTCCACAAAGCGCAGACAGTTGGCCGCAAGGCCCATGCGCCGCCAGTCCTGCCGCAGGGTCTGCGGTCCGTCCAGAAGCACGGCCTCTTCCAGATTGAGAAAATCGCCGCGCCGCGAGGCGCTGACCCGGCAGTGCAGGCTGTTGAGCACATCCAGACAACCGCAGAAGCGTCGTCGGCTGCGGCTGCCGCCGAAGGCAAAGAGGGTCAGCAGCCCGTGCCCGCGGCAGAGCATCTTCAGCCAGAGGTCGGCCTCGCGAAAGTGCCCCATACGCAGCACCAGCGCGCTGTCGGCCCATTCGGTCATGGCTGGGCCGGGGGAAACTTGAGGGTGCGCACCTGGCCGCTCTGCCCGGCCGGGGGCTGATCCTGACCATCGTAGCGCAGGCGCACGCCGCCGGCGTTGCCCAGCTTGAGCTCCAGACTCTTGCTGAAGGTCAGGGCAAAGGTATCACCCTTGCGTAAAGAAAACTGGCGGGTATCGGTATTATCGGCATTGGAGTGCACCCAGCATTCTTCCAGCGCGGTAAGGATGACCTTATGCGGACCGCTCTGCTCTTCGCCAGGCTGCGCTGCGCCAGGCTGCGCTGCGCCGGGCTGAGCTGTGCCGGGCTGGACTGCAGCTGCAGCGGGCTGCCCGCCCCAGCCGGGCGTGCCCACGGGCGTGGGGACAGTGGCCCCGGCCCCGACGTTGCCGGAAGCCCCGCCGGGCACAGCGACGGACTGGCTGTCTGCAACGCCGGCGGCAAGCCCGCCGGGAGCGACGTCTGTTGCGCCAGGCCGGGGGGCTCCGGACGGACTCACAGAAGTGGACGGCGCTGCGGACGAAGAAGCGCCCGGCGCCGCCACGGAAGGCTCTACGACCATCTGCGGAGACTGGGCCGAGGACAGGGGCACGGCGCGTTCCCGGCTGGGGACCACTTCGGCCTCTGTAGCCGGCTGCGCCAGACGGCGGGTCTGGGACGTCACAAAATCCAGCGCTCCCTGCCGCCAGGCCAGCCAGCCCAGACCAGCCAGCAGCACCAACGCCGCCGCCAGGGCCAGAAAAGGCCTGAGGTTACGCGAAGGCGCAAGCAGGCGCTCCGGCTCGTAAACGCTCTGGGGCGGTGCGGCTTCCGCATCGCTGTTCAGGGCGACGAGGGCTGTGGCTACTTCTTCGGCCGCCAGCCCGACATAGGCGGCATAGGAACGGATAAAGCCCTTGGCGTAGGCCGGATGGGGCAGGCCCGCAGTGTCGCCTTCTTCCAGGGCGCGCAGCTGACGCGCCCCGATTTTGAGATGCGCGGCCACATCATCCACGCTCAGGCCGCGCTTTTCGCGTTCGGCGCGCAGGGCCGCGCCCAGTTCCTCTAAGGTCATGCCATGCCTCGGTATGCGGATGCGCGCCGCCCCCGGCGCGGCTAAAAGGCCCCGGCGCGTCCGCCCGCGCCGGGCCCCGGCCCGTTACAGCCGGATGTCGATGACGGCCCGGTTGCGCAGCTGGGCGGAATAGTCCTCAAACCGTTCCATAGCCTTGGGCTGGCGCAAAATAGCGTCAATCTGGGGTTTGGCCTGTTCAAAAGTAAGCAGCTGCGCCCCGCCGCCGCCGGGACGGAACAAATGCACCTGGGCCTTGCGGCCCTGCAGATCGAAAACATCTGTTACGTCGCCGGGCTTCATCTTGGTCAGGCGGGCTTCCCATTCGGGATTAAGCCGTTCCCATTCCACAAGGCCCATATCGCCGCCCTTGTCTTTGTTGGGCGCGATGGAATATTTGCGGGCGGCCTCTTCAAATGAAAGCGCGCCGGATTTGATCTGGGTGGCTATGGATGCAGCATTGACGTTGGGCGGATAGACCAGAACGCCCATGTGCAGACCAGAACGGTCGTACATGGTGTCCTTATGGGCTTCATAATAGGCCTGAATCTCATCCGGGGTGACCACTACCTTGCGGCCCACCTCCATACCCATGATTTTCTGACGCAGCAGACCTTTTTCAATATTGGCGCGCAGGTCGGCCACACTGCCTTTCTGCCGGGCCAACTGCTGCTCGAACTGCTCTTTTGTCAGATGGTTGGCCTGCATTATTTTGGCAATTTCTTTGTCCACTTCGGCCGGCGAAACACTGACCTTAAGGCGCTTGGCCTCCTGCGCGATAAGGATGTCCATGATCATCAGATCCAGCACCTTATGCAGCACAGCATCCACGGCCTTGGCTTGTTTGGGATCATTGGGATTGAGTCTGGCGCGGGCCAGGTCCGGCAGTGCGTTCTTCTGCAGGTCAAACATGGTGATGACCTGCCCGTTGACCACGGCCGCCACCTTGTTGAGCTGGGCGGCCCGGGCCACGCCCGCAACCGCAAGCCAGGCAACCAGCAGCAGAACAAGTGTTTTTTTCACGATGTATTCTCCCTTGGAGCAGATTACCTTTGAGGACATATCTTCTCAAAGTTTACAGCACGCCCGCTTCGGCGGCCTGCCGACGCAAATAAATTGCGCCTGCGCCTTTGCGGCGGGCGCCTGCTCATGCCGCTGCCAGCGCGTTCAGGATAAGAGCGCCCCTGGCGGCAACACCCGGCAACTTTCCGGGGCAGCCAAATCTAGCCGTTTTTAGCCCAAATCGCCGCCGGATGCAACGGGCGGCCCTACGGCACCTGCTCCGCGCCGCTTTCTTCTTCCCCGTTTTTCCGGGCCGAAGGCGGCGTCACAAGGTCCGTTTTGAGATCCGGGGCTACCCGAATGCGGGCCGTGGCCAAGGCGGCTTCGAGCCAACGGAGAAAGGCGGCGTCCAGCTTTTCTTCGCGCAGTTCCCGCTCAACCAGCGGATAGGCTTCGGCCAGATCCATACGCGCGGCAGGCTTGCGCGCCATAAGCGCCACAGAGCGCCAGGCGCCTTCCTCCTTCCGGGGCGGAGCGCACTGGCCCGGGGCCAGATCGGCCACGGCCTTGCGCCAGACCGCGGGCAGGTCCTCAGAACGGACCTCCAGGCACTGATAAGGCGCGCCTTCCTCTTCCCTGCCGGGCAGCCGGGGCAAGGCCCGGCAAAAGCCTTCCACTGCCGCCCGCTCATCGGCGCTGACCAGGCAGACCGCCAGCAGCGAGGGCAGCTGAAAATCCGCCCCATGCGCTTGATAATAGGCCCGAATTTCTTCCAACCCCACCCGGATATCCGGCTCCAGCACCAGTTTTTCAAACTGCACCAGCGAAAGGTGGTCGCGCATGAGGGCCCGCCACTGCTCCGCATCCAGAGCCTCGTCGGCCAGATAACGGTCCAGGGCCTCTTTGCCGCCGTAGTCCCGTCGTACGGCGTCAATGGCCGCCTCCAGAGCTTCAGGACTCACAGCCAGCTGGCGACGCTGCAGATCCTGCCGCACCAGGGCGCAGACGATAAGCGAGCCCAGACCTTCGCCATAGCGGCGGCGCATGTCTTCCAGCGAGGGGCGCCGCAGAACCCCCAGGGTCGCGGAACGGCTGTCCAGCAAGGCCTGCAGGCCGCGCAAAAAAATGGGCTCACCGTTGACGGTGGCCACCACGCCCTCGGGCAGCCGCGCCTCCAGGCAGCCGGCCAGAGCCAGACACAGGCAGAACGCCGCCAGCAGGAATCCTGCACGGCGTGTACGGCGCGCCACAGCGGGGTCGGCAATCATGGTTCCTCCCACAGACTGGCGGCAGTCAGGCCGCCGGGGCGGCGCGCACGCCGGTCAAAGCCGCGCGCAGGCTGTCCAGCCCCCGGGGCACGTCCACATCCGGGGGCAGCGGCAGATGCAGGCCCGCCGGGGGCAGCAGGCGCGCCCCCGGTGTGCGGGCGGCCAAGGCTACCAGACCTTCCGGCCGGGCGGCGGTCTGTCCTTCAGGCCAGATCAGCCGCACATGGTCGCTGTAGACATCAGCCTTCTGCACCTGCAGTTCCGTCAGAAACTGTTTGAAATCCAGCACGGCCAGGAAATTTCGCAATTCAGGGGGGAAGGGGCCGAAACGGTCGCGGATGGCCAGGGCCGCCTCTTCCCGGGCCGCGCCGCCCACGGCTGCAGTCAGGGTTTTGTAGCAGCGCAGACGCTCGCGCCCGTCTTCAATATATGTGGCGGGGATGTGCGCAGGCAGGCCCAAGGTCAGCTCGGTTTCGCCCACCAGGGCTTCGGGCGTGCCCTTGAGGCGCGCCACGGCCTCCTCCAGCATTTCCAGATACAGGTCCAGCCCCACCCGGCACATGTGCCCGGACTGCACCTCGCCCAGAATATTGCCCGCCCCGCGCAGACGCAAGTCCTCCATGGCCACCTGAAAGCCCGCGCCCAGGTAGTCCATATCCAGAATAATGCGCAAGCGCTCCTCAGCCACGGCGGTAAGGCGCTCGGCGTCGGGCACCACAAAGTAGGCGTAAGCCTGCCGGTCGCTGCGCCCCACGCGGCCGCGCAACTGGTAAAGCTGCCCCAGGCCGAACATCTGGGCCTGATCCACCACCAAGGTATTGGCGCGAGGGAAATCCAGCCCGGATTCCACAATGGAGGTGCAGACCAGCACGTCCAGCTCGCCGTGCCAGAACTGGTGCATGGTGTTTTCCAGTTCGGTTTCGGACATCTGGCCGTGGGCCATGCCCACGCGGGCTGCGGGGACCAGCCCGCGCACGTACTGGGCCACACGCTCCAGCCCCTGCACCCGGTTGTAAACCCAAAAGACCTGCCCCTCGCGCGCTATTTCGCGCTCCAGCACCTGGCGCAGGGTGGCCTCGTCGCGCCGCAGCACGGCCGAAGCCACGGGCTTGCGGTCCTGAGGTGCCGTTTCAATGATGGAAAGCTCCCGAATGCCGGACATGGAGAGCTGCAGGGTGCGTGGGATGGGCGTAGCCGTAAGGGTGAGCACATCCACGTTTTTTTTGAGGGCCTTGAGTTTTTCTTTGTGACGCACGCCGAAACGCTGCTCCTCGTCCAGGATGAGCAGGGTCAGGTTGGGCAGCCGCACGTCGCTGGAAAGGATGCGGTGGGTGCCGATGAGGATGTCGACCTGTCCGGCGGCGGCGGCGCGCAGCACCTCCTTCTGCCGGGGACGCGGCACAAAACGGCTGAGCAGGCCCACATTGACGGGAAAGCCCGCCAGACGCGCCCGGAAGGTCTGGTAGTGCTGCTCGGCCAGTACCGTGGTGGGACAGAGCAGGGCCACCTGCCGTCCCTCGGAGGCGGCGCGGAAGGCGGCGCGCAAGGCCACTTCGGTTTTGCCGAAGCCCACGTCGCCGCAGACCAGCCGGTCCATGGGCCGGGGCCGGTCCATATCCTCCAGCACTTCCTGAATGGCACGGGCCTGATCCGGCGTTTCCTCAAAGCCAAAGGTGGCTTCAAACTCATGGTAGAGGTCGCCGGGGGGATCATAACGAAAGCCCTTGGTCACCTTGCGGTAGGCGTACATTTCCACCAGGTCGGCGGCAATTTTTTCAATGGCCTTGCGGGCCTTTTCACGTCCGGCCGTCCAGCCCGCACCGCCCAGGCGGTCCAGGGGCGGCTCCGCGCCCTCGGTCCCCTTGAAGCGCTGCAGCAGGCCAAGACGGTCTACGGGCACATAGAGCTTGTCCCGCCCGGAATACTCCACCAGGATGAAGTCATTGGCCGCCGCGTTGAGATCCAGGTGGTGCAGCCCGGCAAAACGGCCGATGCCGTATTCCTTGTGCACCAGCAAATCTCCGGGGCGCAGGTCGTCAAAGCTGTCCAGCCCCTTAAAGGCGCGGGAGGCCACGCGGGGGGTCTTTTCGGCCTTGGGGTAGAGGATGTTTTCGCCCAGCACCAGGCTGTTGTCCCAGCCCAGTTCCGCCCCGCCGCGGAAAGGGGACACCAAGGCGAACAGGCCGTGCTGTTCCGGCGCGTAGCGCAGGGCCGGGACAATGCCCTCCTGCGCCGCCAGCTTGAGAAATTTATTCCGGCCCCGTTCACTGGCAAAGCTCAGCACCACCTGGCGCCGCTGCCCGCTCCATTCCTTGAGACCAGCGGCCAAGTGCTGCCATGGGCGGTCCTGCGCGCCGGGCAGAGGGAAAAGATCGGTAAAGCCGTGCAGCGCGCGCTCGGCAAAATCCAGCCCACGCCCCTCCACGCCCATGACCAGGGGCTCGGCATAGACACGCTGCCGGGCGTTCCACGGTGCGGGCAGCGCGGCCTTGCGCAGGGCCAGGCTCGCGGGCTGCGGCAGGGGGGCGCTTTCCGCCTCCAGTTTTTCTTTGAGGGTGGCGCGGCCGTCGCGCACAAGATCCGCGCTGTCGGCCTCGCCGGGCAAAAGCCAGAGGCAGTCGTCGGGCAGCCAGTCCTCCAGCAGGCTGGGGGATGGGTCCAGACAACCGGGCAGCAGCCCGGCCCCGCCCGCATCCAGGGCCTTCTTGAAGGAATAACATTCGTTTTCGCCGATGCGGCCTTCGGCAAACAGACGGTCGCAGCGCTCCCGTGCGGCGGCCAAGCCTGCCGCGTCCAGGGCCAGGGGGCTGGCGGGCAGCAGAGTCAGGCACTCCAGATCGCGCAGAGAGCGCTGGCTTTCAGCGTCAAACAGGCGCATGTCCTCCAGCGTGTCGCCAAAAAACTCCAGACGCACGGGCCGGGCGTAGCCCACGGGAAAAATATCCAGAATATCGCCGCGCCGGGCCATATCGCCGGGCCGGGTGACCATGGACACGCGCCCGTAGCCCCAATCGGCGGCCTGGTCCAGCACCATTTCGGGCGCGAGCTCGCCGCCCCGCTGCAGATCCAGACTGCGTGCGGCAAAAAAGCCCACGCTCATATAGCGCAGCAGCAGGCTTTCCACCCCGCAGACCAGACAGCGGGGGCGCTGTTGGGTCAGGGCGTAGAACACGGGCAGGCGCGCGGTCCAGGCGGCGGCGTCCTGCCACTGATGCGGCGTAGGCAGCCCCAGGCAGGGGCTTTCCCACACCGGGCGTTCCGGCGGGGGGTCGGCCAGCGAAAGTTCTGGACTGAACAGGGTCAGCAGGCCGCGCGCGGCGGCGTATTCTTCCCTGTCGCGGGCCACCAGCACGGCGCTGCGGCCCGCAGCCACAGCGGCGCAGGCCAGACGGCAGCGGGTAGCCAGACCGCTGCGCTCCAGATATATCTGCCGGTTGCCGGACGAAAGCAGTGCGCTGAGATTCTCCATCGCTGCCTGTTTGCTGGAGGAAGGACACACAAAGGCGGCCCTGAGGCCGCCCCCGTGAGTATATGGGTGTTCCGAATCGAGGGCCGACTACGCGCCGCAGCCGCCGGAGCAGCCGCTGCATCCGCCGCCCGTGTTGGGCAGGGGATTTTTGGGCTCCACCGTGAAGCCCGCGTAGGTCAGATCAATGCTGACGCCCTCCACCTGAGCCAGAAGGTCTTTGTTGATGCAGAAGGTAAAGCCGCCCTGCTCTTCGCTTTGATCCTCGTCGCCCGCGGCGTCCAGGGCCAGAGCCAGATGCGGCCCACCGCAGCCGCCAGGGGCGAGATAAACGCGAATGGGGCTTTTTTCCTTGTCCGCAAAAAAGGCTTCCAGTTCCTTGCGGGCGCTTTCACTCAAGTCAAGCATGGTTCCTCCCATGTGGGTATAATGGAGGCATACGCCACCGAAAAACTTTTCCGGCGATGCTCTGCCAGTGGAACCCTTCCGCGCCGCGCAAGGCGTCGGTTGCCTTTTGTCCTAACTGCCGCAACCGCCGCCGCAGCTGCCGCAGCTGCTTGCGCCGTCAGAGGCGAAGGGAACTGCGGGGTCCACAGCAAAGCCCATGTAGGTCAGGTCGATTTTCACGCCCTGAATCTGGTCCAACAAGGTTTTATTGACACAAAAAGTGTAGCCGGCCTGTTCTTCGGTTTGATCCTGATCATTAGGCTCGTCCAGAGCCAGTGCCAAGCGCGGCCCGCCTCAGCCGGCGGTCATATAGACCCGAATGGGATCCTTTTTTTTGTCCGCGAAGAAGGCGTCGAGCTCCTTGCGGGCGCTTTCACTCAGTTCGATCATTACGTCCTCCATGTTTCTGGTGTCTTTGTAACTAAGTTCAAGGGCAGGGCTTGTCAATCTGTGAAAAGCCCGCCACCGCCCCCCGCCTGCCGCCGCCCGGCGGCCTTTTGCCCGGCAGGGGCTTTCCTTCGGGCTGAAAATGACGTAGCCTGCGGGGGCATATCCGGAGGAACCATGCCCACCATCCCCTTGCTGGACCAACAGGAAATCGCCCGCATTCTGGACCGCCTGGCTTCGCAGGTGCGGGAACGCCACGCCCACTGCGACCAGGTCATGCTGGTGGGCATTGAACGCCGGGGCGCAGACCTGGCCCGCCGCCTGGCCGCCCTTCTGGGGCACGGCCTGGGCCGCCCCGTGCCCCTGGGCACTCTGGACATCAATCTCTACCGCGACGACTGGACAAGCCTTGAAGGCAAGCCCCACATCGGCCGGTCCTGCATCCCCGAAGATGTGGACGGCCGCGTGGTCATCCTGGTGGACGACGTACTTTTTACCGGACGCACTATCCGGGCCGCCCTGGAGGCCCTCCTGGACTACGGCCGCCCCAGCGCCGTGGAACTGCTGGTGCTGGTGGACCGCGGCCACCGTGAGCTACCCATCCAGGCGGACTATGTAGGCCGCACGGTCAACACCAGCCGTCAGGAACACGTGGACGTGCTGCTGACCGAACGTGACGGCCAGGACGCCGTAAGCCTGATCGCCCCCGGCGACTGATTTTTACATTTCGTCGCCACTTTTCGACAACGCAAGGAACCTCACATGCCCAAACGCAAAACCTGACGCAGCAACCTAGGCTTCACGTCGTGGAGCGTATGCGGACGGCCATGCGGTTTCGGGCCCGTCTTTTTGTCCTAGCCTCCTTCCCGACCCGTTTTCTCCGTCCGCGTTCGCGGCCCGCAAGGGCCGGCAACGCCTTTTGTCCGCCGGACGCAACCGCCCGCCGGACAGCCTTGGCCTAACCCTTACCAAGGAGAAAGCAATGAGAACGGGCTCCAACATTTTTGCCACCACCACAGGCATTGTGGTTACAGGGCTGCTGTTCGGCGTGCTGGCTGTGCTGCTGCAGCAGGCCGGCAACCCTGGCAACATGGGCATCTGCGTGGTCTGCTTCAACCGCGATATCGCCGGCGCCATAGGCCTGCACCGGGCGGCCGTGGTGCAGTACCTGCGGCCCGAAATCATGGGCATGGTTCTGGGGGCCTTTGGTGCGGCCCTGCTTTTCGGCGAATACAAGCCGCGCGGCGGTTCCGCCCCCATCACCCGCTTTTTGCTGGGCGCTGTGGCAGGCATAGGCGCGCTGGTCTTTCTGGGCTGCCCCTGGCGCGTCATCCTGCGCCTGGCCGGCGGCGACGCGCACGCCCTGTTCGGCCTGGCCGGGCTCATCGTCGGTGTGGGCGTGGGCACGCTCTTCTTCCGCAAGGGCTTTTCCCTGGGCCGCAGCCAAAGCCAGAACGCCATCTCCGGCCTGGTTCTGCCCGCCATCATGCTGGGGCTCACGGCCCTGGCCCTGGCCGACCCGCAAGTAAGCGGCCAGGGCCAGAGCGGCGTTCTGTTCTACTCTCTCAAAGGCCCCGGCGCACAGCACGCGCCCTTCATCCTCTCGCTCTGCGCCGGCCTGGCCGTGGGCTTTGCGGCCCAGCGCAGCCGCTTCTGCACCATGGGCGCTTTGCGCGACGTGCTGCTCTTCAACCAATGGCACCTGGCCCTGGGCTTTCTGGCCATGCTGGCCGCCGCCCTGGTCCTCAACCTGGGCTTCGGATCCTTCCACTGGGGTTTTGAGAATCAACCCGTGGCCCAGCCCAACGATCTCTGGAACTTCCTCGGCATGGCCACCGCCGGGCTGGCCTTTGCCCTGGCCGGCGGCTGCCCCGGACGACAGCTCTTCATGGCCGGCGAAGGCGACAACGACGCCGCCGTCTTTGCCCTGGGCCTGCTGGTGGGCACGGCCGTGGCCCACAACTTCGGTCTGGCCTCCAGCCCTGCCGGCATAGGCCCCCACGGCATGGCCGCCACCCTGGCAGGCCTGGGCATCTGTCTCTGCATCGGATTCGCCAACTGCAAGCGAGGTGCGTAATGTCGCAAGTCATCGACACCCGCGGGCTTTCCTGCCCCCAACCCGTGCTTCTGTTTCTCACCGCCGCCAAGCGGAACGGCGACGGCCCCTTCAGCGTGCTGGTGGATAACGACGCCAGCCGCGAAAACGTCAGCCGCGCCGCGCGCAACCGCGGCTTTGTGGTGGACGCCGCAGACGCCGCGGACAAGGGGGCAGGCGTGACCTTGCTGGAAATCCATAAGGCCTGATCTGCTTTCCCCTATCCCCGGCAATCCCTCCGCGCGGGCCTTTTGCCGCCGGAATCGGCGTCATGGCCCGCCGGAGGGATTGCCACGGAGGCCGACATGTCTGTTTTTTCTCCCGTGCGCAAGGCGCTTTCCCTTCTGCGCGGTCGCCTGCCCAGCGCGTCCTTGGGCGCGCGTTCGCCGGCGACCGCTCCCGCCGGAAACGGCCGCCAGGGCTGCGACGACCGTGGTCTGCTGGTTTTTGAGCATACCGGAGAGGTCATCCGGGCCGAACGCCTTCTGCGGGCCGCCGGGCTGAAGGTGGAGGTCAAGGGCCCGCCCCCGGAACTGCGTACGGGCTGCGACATGGTGGTGGTCTTTCCCCTGCTGCTTCAGGCCCGCGCCCTGACCGTACTGCACGAAGCGGGGCTCACGCCCCTGCGCGCGGTCAGCGCCCACGATGTGCTTCTGGAACCCGTGTCCCTGTTTCAGACCCGCCGCATCAATGGCCGCTGGATTATGGTGCGTGCGGCCAACATGAAAATCACTCTGGACAGCGCCACGGGCCGTATTGTCAATATCTCAGGCGGCGGCTGCCCGGACGTGCCCTGGCTGGCCAGTCAGCTCTGTGGCCGCGACCTGCAGACTGCCCCGGCCCCCCTGAGCCTGGGGCAGACCCTGTGCTGCTACAGCCTGCAAAAGGCCTTTGACGAACTCAGGACCGTCATGGCCGCGCCCCACACGGGGACGCGGCAACCGGACGGCACGCCCCAGCAGACTGCGGACCAGCCTGCCAGCCGCCCTGTCGCCTGAAAAACGGAGGAAACCATGTGGTGTATTGTGGGAACCCTGCCGGACGCCGCGGCCCCGCTGCTCACGGCGGGCCTGGACGCGCCCTCGGCGGTGCGGGACGGCTTCCTGATCCTTCCCGACGGCTTCCGCACACCGGTGCAGCGCGGCACCCCCGCCCTGGCGGCCACGGCCCTGCTGGCCTGCGCCGCCCTGAACTTTCCCCCGCCGCGCCTGCTCCTGGCCGGAGACACGGGATCGGGCGCGGGCAGCCGCGCCGTCTATGCCCATCTTGAAGATTGTTTGCCCGCCCTGGCCCCACGTGGGCTCACCTTTCACTACCTCTTCCCCGACGTGGACTGGCACAACCGGCTGCTGCTGGCCATCAGCGCCCTGCCCGTCCGCCCCCTGCTGGCGGCCGACGCGGGCTATATGTATGTGGCCAAGATGAGCGGCTACGCCGACGCCTACGACCTGTTCACCCCGGACCTGGGCGAACTGGCCTTTCTGGCCGACGAAACCGCGCCCCACCCCTTCTACACGCGTGGTTTTCTGCTGGCGGAAGAAAAAGACCTGCCCGCACTGATGCGCCGCGCCCAGGCCCACGGCAACTGCCCGCCCAACCTCATCGTCAAGGGCCGCACGGACCACATCGTCTGCAACGGCATGCTGGCGGCCACGGTGGATACGCCCTCGGTGGAGGCCATGGAATGCATCGGCGGCACGGGCGACCTGGTCACAGGCCTGGTTACGGCCTTTCTCTGCGGCGGGCTGCCCATCTGCCGGGCCAGCCTGGCCGCCGCACGCGCAGCGCGGCTGCTGGCCCAGGACTGCGCCCCGGACCCTGGCTTCCAGATCGGCCAGCTGCTGGCGCGGCTGCCGGAGATGCTGGTAAGGGAGAAAGATTTGCTTGTGGAGGAAGGAAAACTTTAAAAAACTTTTTTCTCCGCCAGGGGACGCAGAAGGCGTACCCCGGCCGGGATGCAGAAGAGATGAGGAGCAGGTTGTGCTGTGCCTCTGGGGTATGCGGCTGATGGGGTAGCGTTGCCAGGCGCAGGGGAACGCCTGCCGCCGTGCTTTCAGCGCCTGCGCTCTCGCCGCCGCTTGCGCTGGCGCAGAGCCGCCCGCCACAGCCAGGAAGCCACCAACCCGACAGCCACGCCGCCAAAGGCATAAAGCGTCTGGGCAGCCATGTGGGGCCGGTCAAAACCCCACTGTGCGGCCTTGTTCAACGAGGGGTGGTAGAGCGCCCAGGCCACGGCCGCAGCCAATCCCAGCACCCCCAGAGCTCCGGCCAGCCAGAAGGCGGGGATGGGCTCCTCCCAAAAAAACGACGACCGGTAAAACCGCCGCCGCGCCAGGCAGACCGTGCAGAACACCAGGGACACCATCAGCGCCGTGATCCAGGAAAAACCGTTGAGCAGCGACCCCACAAGCCCCAACCCCAGAAAGAGCGCCGCCAGTTGAAAAGCCCTGGCCTGCCGCCGTTCCAGCCCGTAAGAAATGAACAGCAGCGCCCCGCCGCTCACAGCGGTGACAAAATGCCCCACAGCCACCACCTGGTAGGGGATGAGCTCCCGCACCATATGCAGGATGTGCCGCCCCGGCGGCAGCAGGGCCGAGGCCAGCAAAATGGCCCCGGCCGTAAAGACCATATAGGCCGAAATGGAGTGCGAAAGCACTGAAAGCCAGCGCCCGGCCTCGCGCAGCATGTTGCGCCGCTGGCGCACCTCGTACACGGCCAGCAGCAAGGCGGCGGCCAGCAGAGGCAGAATGAAGTAGATCAGGCGGAACAGCAGCACCGCCGCAAAAACCGTCTGCTCGTGCGCGGTGTGGGTCAGATGCAGGATAACCAGCTCAAACACCCCCACGCCGCCGGGAATGTGCGTGAGCACCACAGCCACCTGGGCCAGCAGATAACTGGGCAGAAAATCCAGGAAACTGATGTTCATGTGACCGGGCAGCAGCACATACATGCAGCCGGCTGCAGCAATGATGTCCACCCAGGCCACCAGGGCCTGAGCAAAGGCGATGCGCGGCGCGGGGAAGACAAATTCCTTGCCGAAGATGTGCACTGGTTTACGCACCACGCAGCAGAGCGCCAGATAAGAACAGGCTATGAGCGTAAGCCCCACACCCAGAATACGGATGTCCTGCAGGGGCATTTTGGCCAGCAGCTCGCCGGGAATAACCGGCGGGGCCACCATAAAGATGACGCCGCACAGCCCCAGTACGCCCACCCAGAAAGTGACGGCCAGCATGAGCACCAGGCGCACGATCTCCGCCAGCGAAAACCCCCAGGCCGAATAAAACCGGAAACGCACGCTGGTGCCGCCCAGCAGCGCGCCGAAATTGTAGCTCACGGCCTGGCCCACAAAAGAAACCAGGGCCACCCGCGGCAAGGGAAGGGTTTTATGGATGGCCTTGAGGGCCAGCCAGTCATAGCCCACCAGAATCATGTAGTTGACCGCCATGAGCAGCAACGAAGCCCCCATGCGCGCCGCGGAGATCTGGTCGATGCTGGCGCGGATTTCGGCCATGCTGTAACTTTTAAGTTTGTGGTAAAGCAGATAGACGGCCAGCAGAAAAATGGCGGTCACCAGCACGGGTCCGAGATAGCGCAGGTATTTTTTCATGGCTGCCGAGTTTGGGTTATGCGCACCGGGGCGAAGAAAGGCTGTTTGTTCAGCATATACGCAGTGCCGTTGCCGCGCAAGAGTGCAAGCCGGACTCAGGGCTTGACCCTTTTGCCTCTGAAGCGTAGGGTAAAAAAACGGTTACGGTGCCGCTCCCGGTTTGCGGGCCGGTGAGCGCGGCTGCGGTCGTTGCCGACCGTCCCGATTTTCCCCCAAAAGACCAAAATTTTTTTAGCGCTCGCTCCGCTGCTTGGGCAGCGGCGCTTTTTTTGCGCTTGCGAGGTTTGACATGACAATGACGAGTATCCCTATTTCCGTGCAAGGCTACAAAAGGCTGGAAGAAGAGCTGGCCCGCCTCAAAAGCGAACGTCCGGCCATCATTCAGGCCATCAAGGAAGCCCGCGAGGAGGGCGACCTGCGCGAAAACGCGGGGTACGACGCCGCGCGCGAACGCCAGGGCATGGCCGAAGCGCGCATCAAATATATCGAATCCCGCCTGGCTCTGTACCATGTCATTGACCTGGACAAGCTCACCGGTGACCGGGTGGTCTTTGGCGCCACCGTGGACGTGGAGGATGTGGACAGCGGCGAGGCGCGCACCTTCACCATTCTCGGCCCCGACGAAGCGGATCCCGCCAAGGGCTCCATCTCCTTCCTCTCTCCCGTAGGCCAGGCCCTGCTGGGCCGCGAGGAGGGTGACGAAGTTACCGTGGATATCCCGCGTGGCCGCGTCACCTATGAGGTAACCGGCGTCCGCTTTCAGGGCAGCGCGGTACTCAAGTAAAACCCCGCGCACACCTCGGCCCCCATGCCGCAGTTGCCGCAGCCGTCCCCGTCCCCGCAACACGCAACGGGGTTCCGCCGCTTCTTTCCCGTCCGCTTTCCCGCTTTGCCGGAGGCGGACGGGTTTTTTACGCGCTCCAAAACGCGCCGGGAAGAAGCATAGGGCTTGGCAGAACCCGCCCCGGTTTGCTAGGCTGCTCCCTCAAGGGGCAGCCGGCGGCCGTGTCGCCCGCCCCACGGCCACGCCATCCGTCGCCATGCCAACCCTTGCCCCTGCAACCCAAGGCGCATTTATGAACCCGACGCTGCCGCGTCTGCTCTATATTCTGGCCGCCCTGGCCTGGTATTTGCTGCTCTGGCATACGCCCGTCACCATTTTTATGGCGGCTTGTCTTTCCTGCCTCACCTTGCCCCAATACCGCCACCTGTGCCGCAAAGGCCGCATCTGGCGGCAGCGCCTGGAACGCAGCCGCCCCCTTACCCGGCGGCAACGGCTGCTGCGCGGCCTGACGCGCCAAGCCCCCCTGGGCGGCTATATTGCCATGATTCTGGCCGCTCTTATCACCCCCATCGCCACCCTGGCCCTGCTGGTCACGCCCCAGGCCGCCGCGGGCTTCAGCCGTCTGAAAGAATTGCAGGCCAACAACTTTCAGCTCCCGCCGGAATGGGTGGCCACCCTGCAGGACTGGCGCATGAGCCTTTCGGAGTATCCGCGGGTGGAGCGCCTCATCAACGAATTTCTGCAGAAGGTGGACGCCTTTCTGGGCGACGCCATCAGCACCCTGCTGACCAGGGGGGTGGACGTGCTGGGCGGCACCATGAGCGTGCTGTGGACCAGCTTTCTTTTTGTCACCCTCACCATTCTGTTCACGGTCTACGCCGGGCATCTCCGCAAAATCAGCGCGCGCATCTTTCGCATCCCCCAGGCCATGCTGCGGCGCTTTACCCTCACCATCCACAAGGCTTTGCGCGCCATCATGCTGGGCATTGTCCTGGTGGCTCTGGCCCAGGGAGTGCTTTGCGGCATCGGCTTCAGCGTGGCCGGGGTCAAGCAGCCCGCCTTCTGGGGCATGCTGGCCACTCTGGTGGCCCCCATCCCCATGGTGGGCACGGCCCTGGTCTGGCTGCCGCTCTGCCTTTCGCTCTGGTTTACGGGCAAAACCATGGCCGCCGTGGGCCTGGCCCTTTGGGGCATGTTGGCTGTGGCCGGCGTGGACAATGTGCTGCGGCCCCTGTTTTTGCGGCAGGGCATCAACGCGCCGTTTTTTGTGTTGATCATTGCCATTCTCTGCGGCCTGGCCAGTTTTGGCCCCGTGGGGCTCATCGCCGGCCCCGTGCTGCTGGCCTTTGCCATGCAGGCGGTAGAAGAAGGCAACCGCATCTACCAGCATGGCTAATACGCACCGCCCTCTTCACAATAACGGCGCGGGCGCGCGCCAACGCCCGACAAAACTGGCCCCGCGTCTGCCGGCGCTGCTCCTTCTGCTGCTGGCGCTGCAACTGGTCCTGGCCCCGGCGGCGCTGGCCGCCCTGGGCGGCGTGCGCTCGGCCATACTCATCAATATGAACACGGGCAAGGTGCTCTTTGCCAAAAATGCGGACGCGGCCATCCCCCCGGCTTCTCTCACCAAGGTCATGACCATGTATCTGACCCTGGACGCCGTGCAGGCCAAAAAACTCCGCCTGCAGGAAATAATCCGCATCCGTCCCGGCGTAGCCAAGGTAGGCGGTTCCTCCATGCATCTGCGCACGGGCGAACGGGTGAGCGTCAGCCAGTTGCTGACCGGCGCGGCCGTTGCGTCAGGCAACGACGCCGCCACGGCCCTGGCCCTGCGCGTGGGGGGCAATCAACGCCAGTTTGTCCGGGCCATGAATGCCAAGACCCGCGCCCTGGGCATGCGCCGCACGGTCTTCAAAAACCCCACGGGTCTGCCGGCAGCCGGGCAAAAAACCACGGCCCGCGACATGGCAGCCCTGACCCGCGCCTACTTGCGCAGCCACCCTTCGGCCCAGGTCTTTCACCGTACGCGCTTTTTCACTCACCGGGGCCGCACCATGCGCAACACCAACGCCCTGCTGGGCACGGTGGCGGGCGTCAACGGCCTCAAGACCGGCTGGACCGTGGCCTCGGGCTACAACCTTATTGTCACTGCCCAGCGAGGCAAAACCCGCCTGTTGGCCGTGGTGCTGGGCGGCAGCAGCCGCAACGCCCGCGACGGCGCGGCCCGCCGCCTGGTGGAGGCCGGCTTTCGTGCGCCCGGCTCGCCCAAGGCCGTAAAAAAAGCCCTGGGCAGGCGGTAACCCCGCCAGGGGCCTGGCCCCTGCGCACCCCGCCCCAGCAGCCGTATGCGCGGGGCGCGCTGCCCTGCCCACCCGGCGCAGCTTCCTCCCCCCACGGCAGGCCGCAGAAGCTCACGCTTGTTTCGCGGCAATCTCCATAGCCAAAAGCCCGCTTTCACCACCCGTAACCGGCTGGCGCAAGCCGTCTTCTCGCCGACGGCATTCCTCCAGCCGGGCCCATTCCGCGCGTATTCTAGAGTATTTAACACTTGAAATGCTCACTTACGGCAGGCAAAAGCCTGCCTTCTCGCATTTCGTGGCAAGGATTTTCAAGAAAATCCTTGCAGAGCAATTAACTCATTTCATTCGTAAACTGCTCTAAAAAGAAAAAATTCCCGAAGAAAAAAGAAGAGAAAAGTTTTTTGAAGGATGGAAGGCGTAGGGGGAAGGGAACCTTTGTTCACAAAAGTTCCCTTCCCCCCACACAAAGCCACTATCTTTACGCTCTGCTACTCTTCAACTTTGCGGCCTGTCCACTGCGCCAGGAAGGAGGCGGCACTGTGACCGGCGTCCAGGTGTTTGAGCAGGGCGCTGCCAAAAACCACGGCGTCGGGCTGGGCATCGGCGGGCAGATCTTTGAGTTGGGCGGGTTCGCGCAAGCCGAAGCCGAGGGCCAGGGGCAGATTGAAGGCCGTGCGGGCACGACGCAGGGTTTCCGCCACCTGAGGGGCCAGGCCATTGCGTTCGCCGGTAATGCCCATGACCGAGACGACATAGGTATAGCCTTCCCCATCGGCGGCATAGAGGGCCATGCGTTCTTCACTGGTATTGGGGCCTACCAGAGGAATGAGGGCGATATTTTCCTTTTTCAGCGCCGCACGCAGAGGACCGGATTCCTCATGCGGCAGGTCGGGCACGATAAAACCGTGCACGCCGCCGCGGGCCGCATCACGAGCCAGGTTTTCGTAGCCGTACTGCAGAAAGGGGTTGACATAGCCCATAAGCACCACCCCGGCCTTGATCAGGCCCTTGCGTTCGCGCAGGGAAGTAAGGACGCCGCGCAGGCTCACGCCGTCGCTGAGGGCGCGCCGCGAGGCCTCCTCCACCACCGGGCCGTCGGCCACGGGGTCGGAAAAGGGCACGCCTATTTCAATGATGTCCGCGCCGTTTTCGTCCAGTTCCATAAGGGCGGGCCAAAAGGCGCTGCGGTCGGGGAAACCGGCGGTGAGAAAGGGGACCAGGGCCGGACGACCTTCGGCGTTGGCGGCGCGGATTTTTTGTTCAAGCAGATGCATGGCTATACCTCGCTGGCGGCAGTACCCCGCCCCAGAGCCTTGGTGACGATGCCGAGGTCCTTGTCGCCCCGGCCGGAAAGATTGACCACCACCTGATCCCCGGCCTTAAAGGCATGGGGATGCTGCAGCACCCAGGCCAGCGCGTGGGAGGACTCCAACGCGGGCAGAATGCCTTCGGCGCGGCACAGGCGCTGGAAGGCGGCCAGGGCGTTGTCGTCCTTGACCATAGCATAGTGGGCGCGGCCGGTCTTTTGCAACCAGGAGTGTTCCGGCCCCACGCCGGGATAGTCCAGACCGGCGGAAACGGAGTGGGAGGGCTCCACCTGGCCGTCGCTGTTCTGCAGGAGCATGCTGTAGGCCCCGTGCAGCACGCCGGGCGACCCCAGATTGAGCGGCGCGGAGTTGAAGCAGCCGGGCACGCCTTCGCCGGCGGCTTCCACGCCGATGAGGCGCACGCTGTGGTCCTCCAGAAAAGGGTGGAACATGCCGATGGCGTTGGAGCCGCCGCCCACGCAGGCCACCACGGCGTCGGGCAGGCGGCCGGTCTTTTCCAGCATCTGCGCGCGGGTTTCCTTGCCGATGACGCTTTGCAGCATGCGCACCAGGGTGGGGAAGGGGTGCGGTCCGGCGGCCGTGCCGAAGCAGTAGTGGGTGGTTTTCTGGCAGGTGATCCAGGCGCGCAGGGCCTCGTTGATGGCATCCTTGAGGGTACGGGTGCCGCTTTCCACAGGGTGGACTTCCGCGCCCAGGAGTTTCATGCGGGTGACGTTGGGGGCCTGGCGTTCCACGTCTTCCGCGCCCATGTAGACGGTGCAGCGCATGCCCAGGCGCGCGGCAGCGGCGGCCGTGGCCACGCCGTGCTGACCCGCGCCCGTTTCGGCCACCAGGGCGGTCTTGCCCATGTGTTTGGCCAGCAGGGCCTGGCCCAGGGTGTTGTTGACCTTGTGCGCGCCGGTGTGGAGCAGGTCTTCGCGCTTGAGCCAGAGATCAAAGCCCAGTTCGCCGGAGAGCGTGGGGCAGTGGGTCAGGGGGGTGGCCCGCCCGGCGTAGTTGTGCAGCAGGTCGTTCAGTTCTTCCTGAAACGCCCCTGTGGGATAGATGTCGCGCATGGCCGCTTCCACTTCCATGAGCGGCGGCATGAGCAGTTCGGGTACAAAGCAGCCGCCGAACTCTCCGAAGTAACTGTTTTTCATGACATGTTCCCATTGCCTTTCGGGTTTGCGGCAGCGACGGCGGCCGCCATTTTGTCCGCATTCTTGCGCCCCGGCGCGTCTTCCACGCCGGAGTTGAAGTCCACGCCGCCGGGCGTGCACAGGTTGAGCGCCGCGCGCACGTTGTCCGGACCGAGCCCGCCGGCCAGCAGCCAGGGATGCGGCGCGCGCAGCCGACACAAATCCAGCCATTCCAGGCGACGGCCGCTGCCGCCGCCCTTGAGCCCCGCGTCCAGCAAATAGTAGGCGCAGGCCTCTGCGTGCCGACGCAGATCATTGTACAATAAAGCTCGATGACTGTAACGCTCCGGCCAGAGCACCCTGATGACCCGCTCCGGCCCCACGGCCAGCGCGCACTCCACGCTCTGACAACCGTGGAGCTGGGCCAGATCCAGCCGGGCTTCGGCCATGACGGCTTTGATTTCTTCCGCGCCCTGCTGCACAAAGACGCCTACCCGCAAGAGGGGGCCTGTGTCCAGTGCGGCCGCTGCGGCGGGGAGCACGCCTCTGGGACTGCGCGGATGGAAAATGAAGCCGCCCATGCGCGCACCCAGGCGCACGGCCTGATCCGCGTCCTCCTGTCGGGTAAGCCCGCAAAATTTTACAAACATGCTTCACCCCCCTGCCCGGACGCGCCGGGCGCAGGGAGCACATGGGGCGCAAGCAGGGCGCGCAGGGCCGCGCCGGGCTTACCGCCCTCCATCAACGCCCCACCGACCAAAGCCGCCGTGTAGCCCGCATCTGCCGCGGCGCGCAGATGCTCCGGCCGGCTCAGGCCGCTGGCGGCAATCCAGACTTCCCCGGCCTGGGGGGGAAAGGCGTGGATAAGCTCCAGACAGACCTGCCGATTTACGCAGAGCGTTTCCAGGTCACGGGCATTAACCTGGATGAGCCGCGCTCCGCTCTCCCGCGCCAGGCGCAGGTCCGTTGCGTCAAAAACCTCCACCACGGCTTCCAGGCCGCAGCTTTCGGCCAGCTCCCGCAGGCCGCGCAGCAAGGCCACGTCCGGGGTGAGCCGCACAATGAGCAAAAGGGCCGCGGCCGGAGTAGCCGCCGTGGCCCGCACCTGCAGGGGATCGCAAAGAAAATCCTTGCGCAGCAGGGGCGGACGCGGCCCCGTGTACAGAGCCGGAGCGGCCGCGCGCGCCAGATAGTCCAGACTGCCGTGAAAGTGGGCCTGCTCGGTAAGGATGGAGAGGGCGGCGGCCCCGGCCGCGTGGTAGGCGGCGGCCACATCTTCCACCTCCAGATCTTCGCAGATGACCCCGCGCGAGGGTGAGGCCCGCTTGTACTCGGCAATGACGGCCAGCGGCTCCCGCCCTGGAGCAGTCAGCGCCGCCGTGAAGGAAGGACGCGATCCCGCCAGGGGCGCGGGCAGGGCGCCCCGTGCCTCCAGGGCCCGTAGAGCGGCCAGCTCGTCACGCTTGGCTGCGCGGAAGCGTTCAAGCAACATCCAGCACCTTCCTGCCCGCGCCGCTGCTCACGGCCTCCCGGGCGCGGGCCATGCACAGGGCCATGTCCGCCTTTTCGTCCAGCAGGTAGAGGGCAAGACCCACGTTGAGCACCACCATGTCCATCATGGGACGCGGCCCCTGACCGGCCAGAATGTCCTTGAGCACGGCCACGGCTTCGTCCTTGCTGTGTACGGCCAGGTCTTCCACCGTGCAGGGGCCGATGCCAAACTCGCGCGGGTCCAGCGTCATGGAGTTCACCGTGCCCTCGTGCAGCAGGGCCATCTGCGCGGGGCCGATGGGCGTCACCTCGTCGTAATTGCCCGAACCGCAGACCACAGCCGCGCGATAGAGGGGCGACTGGAGCAGGGTTTCGGCCACCAGATCCACCAGCTCCGGCCGGGCCACGCCCATGAGCAAGTGACTGGGTCGGGCCGGGTTGATCATGGGGCCCAGGATGTTGAACAGGGTGCGCACGCCCATTTCTTTGCGCACCGGGCCGATATTGGCAAAGGAGGGATGAAAAAACGGCGCAAAGAGGAAGGCGAAGTTGCGTTTGCGCAGCATGGCGGCCACCGAAGCGGGCTCCTTGTCCAGGGCTATGCCCACGCCTTCCAGGGCGTCGGCGCTGCCGCACTTGGAGGACACGGCCCGGTTGCCGTGCTTGACCACCTTGTAGCCCATGCCCGCCAGGGTCAGGGAAGTGGCCGTGGAGCAGTTGAAGGAATTGCGGCCGTCCCCGCCCGTACCCACCACGTCGATGGTGGTGCCGGAGATGCCGTCCACCCTTACGGCGCGGGACAAAGCGGCGCGGGTGGCGTGGGCCAGTTCCAGGGGGCTTTCGCCCTTCATGCGCAGGCCCATAAGAAAGGCTCCAGCTTGGGCCGGGCTCATTTTGCCGTCCATAAGGGCGGCAAAACCGGCGGCGGCCATTTCGGCCGTGAGATCTTCCCGACGGGCCAGACGCTCCAGAATGCCCGCCATGTCGGCCACGCCCGCGTCCTTGTCCTCGCCCATAACGGCTTGGGGAAAGTTGCCCAGCAGGCGCAGGCCTTCGGGAGTCAGCACGGATTCGGGATGAAACTGCACGCCTACCCAGGGACGGTCGTTGTAGCGCAGGGCCATGACTTCGCCTTCGGGAGCGCGGGCCGTGACCGTAAAGCGGGGGTTGGCGGCATCTTCATCGGCGCGCACCACCAGGGAATGGTAACGCCCCACGCGCATGGGATTGGGCAGCCCAGTAAACAGCCCCGTGCCGTCGTGCACGATTTCAGACTGTTTGCCATGCATAATGCAGGGGCCCACTTCTACCCGCGCGCCGGCGTGCAGGCCCAGCAGCTGGTGGCCCAGGCAGACGCCCAGCACGGGGATGCGGGGACTGAGGCGGTTGAGAAATTCCGGGCAGAGTCCCGTATCTTCGGGGCGGCCGGGGCCGGGAGAGATGCAGACCATGGTGAGGTCTGGGCTTGTGGCCAGGTCCAGCAGGGCCGGGTCATCGTTGCGGCGCACTTCGGGCTTGTGGCCCAGGGCATAAAAGGCCTGCACCAGATTGTAGGTAAAAGAATCGTAATTATCGATGAGCAGAAACATGATTCGCATCCTCCGCACGCAGGGCCAGGCGCATGATAGCCGACTTGTTGCACACTTCCTTCCATTCCAGTTCCGGGTCGGAGTCGTGGACGATGCCGCCGCCCGCCTGCCAGAACAGCCTGCCCTCGTGCAGCCACATGCTGCGAATGGTGATGCCCGTATCCAGATTAACGCTGTCCTTATCCAGCCCCAGCCAGCCTATGCAGCCCGCGTAAGGGCCGCGGGCGCGGCCTTCCAGCTGACGGATGATTTCCATGGCCCGCACCTTGGGCGCGCCGGAAACCGTGCCTGCGGGGAAGGTGGCCGCCAGTACGTCCAGGGCGTCCAGCCCTTCATCCAGGCGGGCCGTAACCCGGCTGGTAAGGTGCATAACGTGGGAATAGCGCTCCACTTCCATATAGCGTTCCAGGTTCACGGAGCCGGGGCGGGCCACCCGGCCCAGGTCGTTGCGGCCCAGGTCCACCAGCATGACGTGCTCGGCGCGCTCCTTGGGGTCGTCGTGCAGTTCGGCGGCCAGGCGGGCGTCTTCCAGATCGTCGGCCCCGCGCCTGCGCGTGCCCGCAATGGGCGAAAGCTGCAGCTGCCCCGCCGTGCAACGCACCATGACCTCCGGCGAGGATCCCAGCAGGGTGATTTCCGGAAAGCGCATATAAAACATGTAGGGCGAAGCGTTAAAACGCCGCATGCGCCGGTAGAGCTCAAAGGGATCGCCCGCGAAGGGGGCGGAAAAACGCACCGACGGCACCACCTGGATGGCCTCGCCCTGGCGGAGCATCTCCTTGATGCGGCGCACAAAGTCCTTGTAGCCCTGTTCGCCGGGTTCGGCGCTGATGGTCTGCGGGTCCAACAGGGCGCCCTGCCCCGCTTCGCCGGGCTCCAAGGGCTGCCGTGCCCCCTGCAGGGCACGGTGATCGCCCAGGCTTACCTGGCAAAGGCGGTTGTAGAGATGGTCAAAAACCAAGACCGTGGAGGGCAGCATAAGCTGGCAGTCCGCCTCTTCCGGCGGCATAAGCCGGGCCAGCTTGGGGTTGAACAGTCCGGCCATGCCGAAGCCCAGATAGCCGTAAAGGGCACGGGTAATGGGCGGCAGGTCGGGCACATTGGACGGCGGCGTGATGTCCACGGTCCGCATGAGCGCGCGCAGGCCCTGCACAAAGGGGCGGCCTGCAAACTTCTGCAGCCCTGTGAGGCGCTCGTCCAGCACGGTGAGTTCCAGGTTGCCGTCACGGCAGGCAATGAACAGTGCGGCGTCGCAGGCCAAAATGCTGTAGCGGCCCCAACGGCCGTCCACCTCGGCGCTTTCCAGCAGAATGCCGTTGTCCTGCCCCACCATGCCCATAAACAGACTGATGGGCGTATCCATGTCCGCCGGCAGCCAGCGGGCGGACTGTTGCAGCGTGATTTCCGGCTGCGCGTTCCCCTTGTTGTGCATTTGCGGCTTCCTTCAGGTTGTTGCAAAAAGGGTTAAAAACAAAAAGCGCCGTCTCCACGGGGAGACGGCGCTCATAGACGACCAAACCAACGTACCGGAACCTAGGCCCGCACGTCTCCCCCACGCAGTTGCTTGCGCCACCACCAGCCCTGCAGGCTGAAAAGAATGGTGTGGGAAAGACCGGACATGCAAACCCCTTATTCCGTATTTTTTGGCAGATTACCGACAGGCTGCGTTTCTGTCAACAAAAATCCGCTGAAAACATTTCAGGCCGTGTCGCTCATGGAGCTCGCCGCGGGCCGCACCCAGCGGCGCACGGCCGCCATCAGACTTTCAGGGTCAATGGGTTTGGGCAGGTGGTCGTCCATACCGGCGGCCAGGCTTTTTTCATGGTCGCCCAGCATGCCGTCAGCCGTCAGGGCAATGATGGGCAGGCTGCGGCAGCGCTCCGTGCCCCGCAGCAACTGGGTGGCGGTGATGCCGTCCATCTCCGGCATATGAATATCCATGAACACGGCGGCGTAGTCGCCCTCCAGGGCCATGTCCACGGCTTCACGGCCATTGTTGGCAATATCTACCGTCAGGCCGGCGGCCTCCAGCAGTTCCTTGGCCACCAGCTGGTTGATTTCATTGTCTTCGGCCAACAAAACCCGCAGGCTGTCGCCTTCTGCCATGGCCCGGGGCGGGGCAGCGGCAAGGGGCCGGGCCGAGGCGGCGACCGACGAGCCAAACACCTCCCCGATGGTCTGCAGCAGCAGCATGGGGCTTACGGGTTTGATTAAAAAGTGACGTATGCCCGCAGCCTGAGCCCGACGCATGATTTCTTCCCGCCCATAGGCGGAAACCATGAACACCGTGGGCGTGTGGGGCAAATCCGGGCAGGCGCGGATCAGCTCTGCCGTTTCTATGCCGTCCGGGCTGGGCATTTTCCAGTCCATAAGCACCAGCTGGTAGGGTTCGCCTGCGCGCGCGGCCCGCACCAGTTCGTCCAAGGCCTCGCCGCCGCTGGCGGCCTGCCCGGAACAGAAGCCTACAGTTTCCAGAGCCTGGCAGAGGATTTCCCGCCCGGTGGCGGCATCGTCCACCACCAGCACCCGCAGCCCCTGCAGGCCAGCCTGGTCGCGGCAGGCCACGGTGGCAGGCCGCGCCTGATCAGCCGCCAGACCAAAGTGGGCCGTGAACCAAAACGTGCTGCCCTCCCCCACTTCGCTCTCCACCCGAAGCTCCCCACCCATGAGGCTCACAATCCGCCGGCAGATGGAAAGCCCCAGCCCCGTGCCCCCGAACCGGCGGGTGGTGGAGGTATCCGCCTGGGCAAAGGGCTGAAACAGCATGGCCGCCTGGTCCTCGGTCATGCCCATGCCCGTATCGCGCACGGAAAAACGCAAAACCGCATGGCCGTCCCCCTGACTTTCGCGCTGCACGGCCACCGCCACCTCGCCCTTTTCCGTAAATTTGACGGCATTGTCCACCAGATTAATAAGCACCTGCCCCAGACGCAGAGGATCCCCCACCAGCCGGCGGGGCACGTCCGGGCTCAGGTGCAGCAGCAGCTCCAGACCCTTGTCCGCGCTCTTGGCCGATTCCAGCCCCATGAGCTGATCGAGCACTTCCTCCAGCGCAAATTCCGTCTGCTCCATTTCCATACGCCCGGCTTCAATTTTGGAAAAGTCCAGAATATCGTTGATAATCCGCAACAGGGCGCGGGCGGAGGCGGCAATGTGCCGCAGGTATTCGTGCTGCCGGGGCGTGACATCGGTCTGCTGCAGCAGATGGGTCAGGCCCATGATGGCGTTCATGGGCGTACGGATTTCGTGGCTCATGTTGGCGAGAAATTCGCTCTTGGCCCGGTTGGCCTGCTCCGCAGCCTGCTTGGCCTGCTCCATGGCTTGGCGGCTCTGCACCAGGTCAGTCACGTCGCGGCAGTCTTCAATAACGCCCCGCAGCACGCCGTCGGGCGCAATCAGGGGCGTCATCACCAGGTCGCAGTAGACGGCCCGCCCGGTGCGGGCATGCCGCAAGGCCGTGCCCGTGGAGCGGGCTTCCCCCTGCAGCACGCGCCGCACAAGCGCCACGGTCACGCCGCCGTCTTCGTCCAGAGGGCCGCCGCCCGGAGCGCCGGGCACCGCGTCCCGGCTATGATCAAAAAGCCGCAGGTAGGCCGCGTTTACCTCCTGCACCCGCAGATCACGGTCAATAACGCGCATGCCGCCGCCGGAGGCGTTGAAAATCTGGGCCATTTCCGCCTCGGCCCGACGCATTTCCCGCTCGGCCCGCCGACGCTCGGTCACGTCCGTGCCGGTAAAAATGAGGCCGAACAAACGCCCTTTTTCATCGCGCAGGGGCACCTTGACCACCTCTACATCGCGCGCTTCGCCGTCCTTATTGTGCATGACCTCCTGATACCGGCGTATCCCGCCGGAGGCCAGCACCTCCCGGTCCACCCGGGCAGCCTCAGCGGCTTTCGCCGCCGACAGCAAAGCGCTGTTGGTCTTGCCCTCCAGTTCAGCGGCGGACCGACCGAAAAATTCCTCAACCCTTTTGTTTATTAACAGATACCGCCCGGCTTCGTCCTTCAAAATCACCATGCTGGGCAAATGGTCCACGATGGCCCGCAACTGCTGCTCGCGCTGCTCCAGAGCCTCGGCATTGGCTTCGGCCGCGTCCAGGGCCTGCCGTCGCGCCCGCGATTCCCGCGCCAGACGACGGTTCCAGAGCAGAGTGACGCCCAGCAGACTGCCGCCGCAAAGCAGCCCCAGCGCCGTCAGACGCCAGACAAAAGTCCAGTCTGTGGTCCGCTCCACCTGCAGGTTGGCCCAATGCTCCACCAGATCCACCAGGTCGTCGTGGGGCACGCTGTCCAGCGCCTTATCAAGGATGCCGACCAGCTGCGGCCAATCGCCCCGCACGGCCAGCCGCACCGCATATTGCAAGCCGGGCAAGGGCACAGGGCGCAGGCCTTTGATGTCGCCGTTGCGCAGGGTGTAATCCGCCGCCAGGGCCAGGTCCACCACGGCATCGTAATCGCCCCGCCGCAGCCCGTCGAGCCCGGCGTTCACCCCCGCCAGCGGGACCGTCTTTACATCAGGGACGAGCTCGCGCAGCCTGGCCTCCAGCCCCAGATGGTTGTGGACAGCCAGGGTCTTGCCCGCCAGATCGTCAAAACCTGTAACCAGACGGTCGCTGTCGCGCATGATCGCGGCCACCGGCAAAGACAAAACCGACCGGGTGAACAGCCAGGGCCGCGTCCCGGCCGGCACGTCGTCCATAAACGGGACTACATCGGCATCCACGGGGGCGGCGACGACGCCGCGCCCCAAGGGCACGGGCACGGCCTCCACCCCCAGACCGACGGTCAGCAGGCGGACCACGTCCAGGCTCAATCCGCGCATCTGCTCCCCACTGGCAAATTCCAGCGGCGGCCATTGCCCGTGCAGCGCCACACGCCAGAGAGGGTGCGCGGCGAGCCAAGCCCGCTCCACATCATTGAGGCGCAGCTCCCGCCGCATCTTGCCCCAGACGCGCAGGTCGCGGTTGCGTATCCAGCGGTTTTCCAGCCCCACCAGTTCGTCACGGCTGATGCGGGCAAAACCCTCCTCCAGCAAGGGCAGCAGGGCCGCATCCTCTTTGCGCACGGCGGGGTGCAGGCTGCGGGTAAAAAGAATGATGGGCCGCTGCGCAAAGTGTGGGGTAAGGCCCAGGGCGTCGATGGCGCTGTAGAGCGTGGGGAGCATGCCGGCCACACCCTGCGCCTGCCCGCGCACCACGGCCATAAGCATTGCCGTGATGTTGTTGGCCGGCAACAGGCGCAGATCCGGATAGCGCTCGCGCAAAAAGGATTCCTGCACCGAGCCATTGAGCACGGCAATGCCGCCCTCGCCCAGCTGAGCGGGGTCGACGGCTTCCCGGCCGCCGGCGGCGGACAAAATTCCCGTGCGGGCGGGGTACAGGGGCGGACCGAAGTGCGCCCAGACGGCCCGGTCTCCCGTGATATACATGCCAAAATGGATCTGGGCGCGGCCCGCCCTGAGGTCTGCCACAGTAGCGTCCCACGACGCCATGCGGAAGGTGACCGCACGCCCCACCTTGCGGCCCCACAAACGCCAGAAATCCACCAGCAGCCCAGCCGGCTCGCCGGTTTTGGCAACAAAAGAAAGCGGTTCGTTGCCCGTCATGCAGGCTATGACCAGGGGAGGGGCAGAATCCACGGCTGCGGACGCCGTCTGCGCCCTTATGACCGACAACAGCAGGATGCAACCAACCAATATATATACTGTTGTCCTGGCCATGACGTCCCTTGCCGCACGGCTTTTTAAAAAATATTATATAAATTCCATACTATATTTTAGTAACAAAGCGCATGCGCCAATGCAACAACAAATTTTTCATATTTTTTTAAAATTAAAATTTTTTGTTATTCAGACAGATTGCAAAGCATCCCTAATCGCTTCATCCGGATAGACGATACTATTCATGACACGCATGCAAACGGGCTGCGGAGTCTCCATGACCCCGCAATCATACCGGCTGCCGCGCTTGTCCCGGGCAGGAGCGACGGCGATTGCGCTTCGAGAATTTTTTGAAGGTTCAGCCGCAAGGAGGCCGCATGAAGATGGGATTGATGCAAAAGATGCTGATTGTTGTCCTGCTGCCAGCCATTATCGGCCTGTTGCTTGTGGCCGGCCTGAGCTACCGCATGTCTGAAAACACTCTGCGCCAACAGATCAGGCAGGACGTCCTTACCCTGCTGGACAACCAGGAAATCAGCCTGCACGCCGTGTTTGAAGGCCTGCAGGAAACCCTGAGCCTGCTGGCGGAAAACAACCGCATCAACGCCTTTCTGGACGCCCACAACACGGGCCTGCCCCAGGAGGAGCTGCAGCCCCTCTTCCAGCGGACGGATACGGCTCTCAAAGCCTTTACCGAGCGCAATTCCAAGGTGGCCTTCTGCGGGGTGATGGACGCCGCCGGTCTGACCATCGCCCATCATGTGACGGGCGAAAAAAATCCCAGCGCATCCGTGGGCAAGGACTTTTCCAGTCGGGAATATTATAAGCGCGGCATCGCGGGTAAAACCACAGTCATGAGTCTGGTCAGCGCCACCACCGGCAAGGTGACCACAGTCATAGCCATGCCCCTGACGGACAACGGCAAGGTCAAAGGCGTGATCTGGACCGGGGTGGACAACTTCAATCTGGCCAAGGTCACCACCAACAAGGTGCGCTTTGGCGAACACGGCAGCATGTACGCCTACGACCTCAAAGGACGGGTCACCCTGCACCGCGACGCCAGCCGCATGGGCAACGATGAAAGTAAAAATCCTGTAGTGCGGCAGATGCTGGCTGCAGATGACGGCCGGGCAAGCTATACCGATGCGCAGGGCAAAGAAAAAATCGTCTACTACACGCGCATGCCCGAAGAAGGCTGGGTGCTCTGCCTGGAATTTGACAGGGAGGAACTGTACGCCCCCATCATGACCATGCTGCGCAACAACATCTTCCTGGCCCTGGCCTGCGCCCTGGTGGTGGGGGCCATCATCATCCTGGCCTCGCGCGCCATTGCGCGCCTGCTGGGCGGCATTTCGGGCATGACCGAAGCCGTGGCCGGCGGCCGTTTGGAGCTTAATGCACAGGAACGCGCCTTGCTGACCGACGCCGCCAAGCGGCGGGACGAATTTACCGTGCTGGGCCAGGGTGTGGAGCATATGGTGGACAACATCAAAAAGCTGCTGGAGGAAGGCGAGGAGAAAAACCGCGCCGCCCAGCAGGCCGCCACAGAAGCCCAGGAGGCCAAAACCAGGGCTGAAGGCGCGGCCCGCCAGGCCGAAACCGCCAAACGGGACGGCATGCTTGCCGCCGCCGCCCAATTGGAAAACGTGGTCCGGGCCATTGGCGCGGCTTCAGACCAGCTTGCCGCCCAGATAGAACAATCCAACCACAGTGCCGACGAATCCGCCCGCCGCCTGGACGAAGCCGCCACTGCCATGAACGAAATGAACGCCACAGTGCAGGAGGTAGCCCGCAACGCCTCCGCAGCTTCGTCCGTTTCCTCCGAAACGCGCTCCAATGCCGAAGGCGGCGCGCGCATCGTACAGCAGGCCCTGCAGAGCATTGACCAGGTGCAGCGCGTTTCACAGGCCCTCAAGGAGGATATGAACCAGCTCAACGAGCACGCCCAGGCCATCACCAGAATCATGAACGTCATTTCGGACATTGCCGACCAGACCAACCTGCTGGCCCTCAACGCCGCCATTGAGGCCGCCCGCGCCGGCGAGGCCGGGCGCGGCTTTGCCGTGGTGGCGGACGAGGTGCGCAAGCTGGCCGAAAAGACCATGGCCTCCACCAACGATGTGGGCAACGCCATCAGCGCCATCCAGACCAGCACCTCCCAGAGCGTGGAAGCCATGGACAAGGCCCTGCGCGAAGTGGAAACCGCTGCGGACTTCGCCGGGCAATCCGGCAAGGCCCTGGAAGAAATAGTGGGCAATGTGGAAGCAACAGCAGACCAGGTGGGCGCCATTGCCACGGCCAGCGAAGAGCAGTCCGCCGCCAGTGAAGAAATCAACCAGTCCATTGTGCACGTCAACGAACTCTCGGCCCAGACGGCTCAGGCCATGCGCGCCGCCACTGCGGCTGTGGGGGATCTGACCGCGCAGTCCCAGCGTCTGAGCGGCCTTATTGCCGAACTGCAGCACAGCTAACGCCTCGGCTGCCGGGGCAGCGTGCTTGCCGTACCCCAAACGGCCTGGGTTTACGTATTCCCAGGCCGTTTTTGCGCCGGACAGCCCGCAAACACTGCCCCGTACAAAGGCGCACACGCCGCAGGCATGTACCGGCATACGCCCAAGCGGCGCATACCGTGCTATTGCCGTGCAATGCAGCGGTCATACATTCCAACATTGCGTCCGCAAAGAATATACAACTGTTATAGTAATTGCATAAAATAATTCTAGACTTTTTTTAAAATATAAAGGCCAACAAAAAATGGGGAACATGACGCATGTTCCCCATTTTAGCTATTGTTGTTGACAATTTTTTTGTGTACTGTCAGCGACAGCACATTGGCGCGCTTTTTGCTATATCAGTTTTGCGCAGGCAAAAAAGTGTCGCAGCCACTGTGCCGCGCGGCAGTAAGCCCCAGCAGGATGGCCCCGGCCTGCGCCACATTGAGCGAATCAAAGGGCCGGGCCTGCGGAATGCGCAGCACAGCCCCACAGCGCTTGAGCACGCCGGGCCGCAGGCCTTTGTCCTCATTGCCCAGCACCAGCACGGCGGGCAGGCGCAAGGGCACGGCAAAAGCGTCCATTGTTCCGGGCCCGCCGCCCGCGCCGTAAATGTTCAGGCCCGCTTCTTCGGCGCTGTCCAGGGCGTGGCCCAGGTTGGTCACTTTGGCCACGGGCAGGCGCTCCAGAGCGCCTGCGGCGGCCCGCTGGGCGGCCGGGCCCAGATACGCGCTATTATGGCGCGGCAGCAACAGCCCCGCCCCGCCCAGGGCATAGAGCGTGCGGCACAAGGTGCCCACATTGCCGGGGTCCTGCACCTGGTCCAGGGCCACAATGAGCGGCAAGGGAGCGTTGTTCACGGCGGCCAGCAGGTCAGTCAGCTCACAGAAGCCGGCGGCGGCCAGCCGGGCCACCACCCCCTGATGGGCCACGGGCGGCCGCCCGCCCCCGCTGCGGGCTCCGGCCTGGCCAGGACGGCAAAGCCGGTCCAGGGCGGCCTGCTCCACCAGGGTAAAACGCACGCCACGCTCCCGGCAAAGGGCCTGTATTGCCTGGGCTTCGGGGCCGCGCAGGCCTTTTTTGCAGAATATGCAGTCAATACGCTGCGGATCGCTGGACAAAAGCTCCAGCACGGGTTTGAGGCCGGGCAGCAGCGGGGCTGCTTCGTCAGAATGGGACATGGACGTCTCCGCGCGGGCACAGGCCGCCGGGGGCGGCCGAAAAAAGGTGAAAGGCGGCCTTACGGCCGCGTAACATACAGAAGAAGGTCTACGGCATCCCCCCGGCTCCTGGCAAGCCGACGATGCCCACGGAGAACGTCATGCACTGCCTTGGAAGCCGGCGGCGGCCGGCAACGGTTCGAGGATTGTTCCTTTTTGTCTGCTGCTGCCTCATGCTGGCCGGGGGCTGCGCCTCGCGGCAGAGCTCGGGCAACAAGGGCGACATGCCTTCGCTGCTGGTGCCCGAAGACAATTCCCCGCCCCTTTCCACTGCAGAGCTGGCCGCCCTCAAATCCACCGGCCAGATCGACAAAAACGTTCCCGAAGCGGCCATGCCCGATGTGGCCCGCCAGTACAAATACTTTTTGCGCCAGGGCCGCCCCACCATGAACGTCTTTTCCAAAAGGGCGGAGCGCTACTTGGCCTATGCCCGCAAGGTTTTTCGTTCACGCGGCATGCCGGAGGAACTGGCCTACCTGGCCATTGTGGAAAGCGGCTACCGCCCTGACGCCAAATCGCCCGCCGGCGCTGCCGGGGCCTGGCAGTTCATGCCCTCCACCGGACGTAACTACGGCCTGAACCAGGACTGGTGGACGGACGAGCGCCTGGACCCCTACCAGGCGACTGAAGCGGCGGCGGACTACCTGCAGAAGCTCTATGGCGACTTCGGCGACTGGCCCACGGCCATCGCCGCCTACAACGCGGGCGAGGGCAAGATGGGCCGCGCCAAACAGGGCACAGGCGGCAAGGACTTTTTTGAGGTCAAGGCCCGCAACCACCTGCTGGACGACAAAGCCCGTCTGCGGGAAGAAACCAAGCAATACGTGCCGCGCTTTCTGGCCGTCACCAAGATCATGCGCAACCTGCCCCAGCTGGGCTTTGCCCCGGTGACTCCGGAAAACGCGCCGGAGGTGCGACGCCTCACAGCCCGTCCGGGCACGGACCTCATGGCCCTAGCCGCGGCCTGCCGTCTGGACTGGGAAGACTTCCGCGCCTACAACCCTCACCACAAACAGCCCATTTCCGATACAGGGCGCAACACCTTTGTCTACCTGCCCGCCCAGCGCGAGCGTGAGGCCCTGGCCTTTTTGCACTCCCCCCAGGGCGCGCCCTACGCGGGCTGGACCGTAGTGCGCGTGGGCAGCAATGCCGATTCCTGGTCCAAGATCAGCCGCCGCTGCGGCGTGCCTGAGGCCCGCCTGCGGGCCCTGAACCCCGGCAACGCCAGCCTGCGCACCGGAGAAACCGTACTGGTGCCCCGCTCGGTGGATATGTCCCCCAGAGCCGTGGCCGCGCTGGACGCCCGCTCCGCCCCAAGGCAAAGAGAAAAAGCCCCCCGCGCCGTAGCCCGGAACGAAAGGACCGTACAGAGCCGCGGCAACGACGCCCGTCACACCCTGCGGGCGGACGAAACTCTCTACGCCGTGGCCCGCCGCTATGGCGTGAGCGTCAAAGACCTGCAGGAATACAATGGCATAGCCAACCCCAATGTCATCCACGCCGGGGCGGAGCTGCGCATTCCGGGTCGCGACGCGCCAGCGCCCGCACCCCGTGCCGCCGCGGCCAAAACCGGCGGCCGCCGCCAGACCTACACCGTGCAGAGCAACGACAACCTCTGGAAAATCGCCCGCGCCCATAACGTGAGCGTGGAAGACCTGCAGCGTTGGAACAAGGTGGACCCCAAATCCCTGCGCGCGGGCGCGACCCTGGTGGTGCGCCAATAAACCGGCGTTGCGGCAGCAACAGCCTGGTCAAACTACCGGCGACGGAGCTTGTTGAAAATTTTATTTAATAAATCATTATAATTATATGTTTGGCAACTTTTTTGCAAAAAAACGGGAGCGGATATTCCGCTCCCGTTTTTTTACCATAAAGAGGTTGCTATGACGCCCGTCATCTGGCTGCTGGGCCTTTCCGGCAGCGGCAAAACCACCCTCGGCTCCCTGCTGCGGCTCTATCTGGAAGGCCAGGGGCAGACCGTGACCCTGCTGGACGGCGATCGATTCCGCCGCGCCCACGGCTTTTGCGGCTTCACTCCCGAGGATCGCCGCCGTCATATCGACGCCCTGCGCGACGCGGCCCTGCAGGAACAGGCCCTGGGCCGGGTCTGCATTGTGGCTGCCATCACGCCCTATGCGGACATGCGGCGCAAAAACCGCGAGCTGCTGCCCCGCTACCGTGAAGTCTGGGTGCGCTGCGGCCTCACCACCCTGCTGCAGCGCGACACCAAGGGGCTCTACAGTGCCGCCGCCAAGGGGCTGGTCACCCGGCTTTCCGGCGTTTCGGACGCGTTTGATACCCCGCGTGAGGCCCATGCCGTCATTGACACGGACCGGCGCACCCTGGCGGAAAGTTACGAGATCCTGCGCGACCTGACTCTGAACGCCCTTGACTGGCAGAACGACGCCCTGCGGGCCCTGCCGCCCGCAGCCCAGGCGCTGCGGCCCTGCATTGCCCTGTAGGGCAAAGGTCTGTCCCCCGTTGGCCCGTCAGTGGTCCCTGCCGCCGGCAGTGCCGGAAAACTGACGGGAAACAAAGGTGGCGTAGTCGTCGGTCATGCCTGAAACAAAATCCACCACCCGCAGGCAGGCGGTATACAGGTTGTCGTCCACGCCCGGCGCGTTGGCCCCCATAAGGGTCAGGGCGCGGGTTTCGCGATAGCTCATGGGCACGTTGCCGCACGAATTGCAGCAGGCCGGAATAAATACGTCCAGCAGCCGTCGGTACAGGGTATAGGTGCCTATTTCCAGTGCGGTTTTCTGGGGGTCGTTCATGATCTTGCCGTTAAATATCTCTTTGGCGGCGTCCATAAAGTCGCGCACCTGGGGCTGCGCGTGGCGCAGCAGATCGCCTTCCAGCGCGCCGTGCATAATGTCTTCATAGCGCTCCATAAAAGTCCGGGCCACGGAAGGAATAATGGTTCCCATAGCCAGGGTGCGCAGCATGCCGGAGCGCCGCCGGTCTGAATCCATACGCTCCAGACGGTCCGCCCCGCCCGGCACCAGCAGCGGCTTCATGACCGCGAAGAGGTCAGCGTAACCGATGATGCGCAGTTCTCGCGCGTCCTCCATGTCGATAATGCGGTAGCAGATGTCGTCCGCCGCCTCCAGCAGGTAAGAGAGCGGATGCCGTTGCCAGGGGCCGTCCCCCAGCCCCAGGGTCTGAAAAATCTCGGCGAAAAGCTCCCTCTCCGCCGTGTAAAAATTGAATTTGCGACTGTGGCGGTCCAGGGCCTCACGGGCGGACCGCGGATATTTAACCAGACTGGCGACGACCGGAAAGGTCAGACGCAGACCGCCGCGGTCCTTGTTGTTCTCCAGCGCGTTGACGACGCGAAAGCCCTGCGCGTTGCCGTCAAAGGCCATAAAATCGGCCCGCTCCTCTTCACGCAACGGGCCAAAACAGCCGTTTTTCCCCGCCTGATCACAAAACCAGTCACGGATGGCCTCCTCCCCGGCGTGACCAAAGGGCGGATTGCCGATGTCGTGGGCCAGGCAGGCGGCCTGGACAATCTGCCCCAGGTGCTCCGGCCCGTAGGGTGCGGGCAGGTCGCCGCGCTCCTGCAGGGCGGCCCCGACCGTCATGACCAGGGAGCGGCCCACGCAGCCCACTTCCAACGAATGGGTCAGACGGTTGTGGATGTGGTCGTTGCGCACCAGGGGGTGGACCTGGGTTTTGCGGGCCAGCCGCCGGAACGAACTGGCAAAGATCAGCCTGTCGTAATCCACCAAAAAAGGATTGCGCACCGCGTTCAGCGTATCCTCACGCCGCGCGTCGCTGGTTTTGCGCCATGGAGCCAGAAGTTTCTTCCATTGTTGGGCATACGCGGCCATAGTCCCTCCGTAACGCACAGAATAGGGGCAAGCCCGCCGGGCCGCAAGCGTGGCGCGGGCTTTTCTTTCCTTTCCGGACCTGTTAGCTTATCAGGAAAACATCCCATCACTTCGGAGGCGCGCATGGCTGCACAGAACGTCGCTCAACTGCTGGTGGAATGCCTGCGGGCAGAGGGCGTCCGCTACGTTTTCGGCATTCCCGGCGAAGAAAACATCCATTTTGTGCGCGCCGTGGCCGATTCCGGCGACATCCGCTTCATCCTGGCCCGGCACGAGCAGGGTGCGGCCTTTATGGCCGACATCTATGGCCGGCTCACGGGCAAGGCGGGCGTCTGCGCCGCCACGCTGGGGCCTGGGGCCATTAATCTTTTGCAGGGCGTGGCCGACGCCCAGACCAATTCCAGCCCGCTGCTGGCCCTTTCCGCCCAAGTGGGCCTCAAACGCATTTACAAAGAGTCCCACCAAATTGTTGACCTGGTGGGCATGTTCCGCCCCGTGACCAAGTGGGCGGACACGGTGCTGACCCCGCAATCCCTGCCGGAAATGGCGCGCAAGGCCTTTCAGACCGCGCAGGAGGAGCGCCCCGGCGCGGCCTACCTGGCCCTGCCCGAAGACGTGGAGGCCGCCCCGGCCCCGGAAGGGGCCCGCCCCCTGCGCACGGCGGAAAACGCCAAAGCCATCCCTTCGCCGTCGGCGGTGGCCGAAGCCGCGCGTCTGTTGCGCGCTGCGCGCAAGCCCGTAATCCTGGCCGGGCACGGCGTGGCCCGCACGGGCAATGCCCCGGTGCTGGCGGCCTTTGCCGAACGCTACCAGACGCCCGTGGCCACCACCTTCATGGGCAAGGGCGTCATCAGCGACCGCAGCCCGCAGTCCCTGGGCGTCATCGGCTTCATGCGCCACGATTATGAAAACTGCGCTTTTGACCAGGCGGACGTGATCCTTTCCGTGGGCTACGAGCTGCAGGAGTTCACCCCGGAACGCATCAATCCGGGGGGCGACAAAACCATCATCCACATCAACACGTTTTTGCCGGACACGGACGCCCACTACGCCACCACGGTCAACATCACGGCGGATGTGGGCCTGGCCCTGGCGGCGCTTTCCAAGGCTCTGGGTGAAGGGCCCCTGCTTTCGGCCGGGCGCGGGGCTACCATCCGCCAGCTGGTGGAGGCGGAGCTGGACAAAGGCCGCACAAGCGACGCCTTCCCGCTCAAGCCCCAGCGCCTGGTGGCCGATATCCGCGCCGTCATGGGCGACGAGGATATCGTCCTGGCCGACACCGGGGCCATCAAAATGTGGATGGCTCGCCTCTACCCCACCTACGCCCCGCTGACCTGCCTGATCTCCAACGGACTTTCCACCATGGGCTTTTCTCTGCCCGGAGCCATAGGCGCGCACCTGGCCCACCCGGACCGCAAGGTTCTGGCCGTCATGGGCGACGGCAGCTTTCTCATGAATTCGCAGGAAATGGAAACAGCCGTGCGGGAGAATATTCCCCTCAAAATCCTGGTCTGGGTGGACGACAGCTACGGCCTCATCAAGTGGAAAATGGACATGGCCTCAGGCTCACACGCCTGCGTGGACTTTGCCAACCCGGATTTCGTGACCTATGCGGCCAGCTTTGGCGCCAAAGGCTACCAGGTGGCCAGCGCGGCGGAGCTGCGCCCCACCCTGCACCGGGCTCTGGACGAACCGGGCGTTTCTCTGGTGGCCTGCCCCGTGGACTACAGCGAGAACATGGCCCTTATCGACACGTTGGGCGAACTGACCCCGGCCCTCTGCCTTATGGATTCGCTGTAGACAGGACGACGCCCTGCGGCGACGCCCCCTGTTGACGCTCAGCATACCCCGGCTTCAGGGTCTGCTATTCAACGCTGGCAGTGCGGGCAACAGACCGTGGAGCGACCGGCCACGCGCAGCTTTTGCAGGGGGCGACCACAGCGCACGCAGGCCTCCCCGCCCCGACCATAAACGGCAAAGCTATTCTGAAACGCGCCCACGTCGCCGTTGGCGTCGCGGTAATCGCGGATGGAGCTGCCGCACTGGGCAATGGAGCGCAGCAGCACGTCTTGAAGGCAGTGCAGCAGGCGGGCGCTCTGGGCCGGGCGCAACGTGTCCGCCTTGCGGCGGGGGTCCAGCCCGGCGGCAAAAAGGCTCTCATCCGCATAGATGTTGCCCACGCCCGCAAGGACTTTCTGGTCCAGCAGCACAGCCTTGAGGGCAGACCCGCGCCCCCGCAGCAGGGCCGCAAAATCCGCAGCCTTCAGGTCCAGCGGCTCTGGCCCCAGATCTCGCCAGAATGACCAGCGGGCCAGAATATCCGGCGTGGCGGCCAGCACCAGGCCAAAGGCCCGCACGTCGTCAAAAAAGAGCTGCCGCGCCTCGCCCACCGGCGTGCGCAGGGCGAAAACACAACGGGTGTAGGGCCCTGGCGGGCAGGCGGCTTCCACCGTGCGCACGCGGCCCGTCATGCGCAAATGGATAGCCAGGCGCAGGCCTGTGGCCGCGCGCAGGGCTGTATCCACAGCAGCCGAAGGGTCCAGGTCCAGCAAAAGCAGCTTGCCGCGACGTCCCACCGCCGCCACCCGCGCGCCCGCCAGCCGTTCCAGGGGCAAACTCAGAGGATGCAGGCTGCTGGACCGCAGCACCTGCGCCGCGCCCAGGCGGCAGTCCTGCACCTGCGGACGCAGGGTGCGGGCCACGGTTTCCACTTCCGGCAATTCCGGCATGACCGCTTCCTTTTGCCGGGGCGCACAAGCGCACAGTTGCGCCCCGGCTCCCGGTTGCGTACCATATATTCATGCTCCATCCAACCAAGGAGGCCGACTATGAGCACCCCAAAAACGCAAAAAAATGACGACTACACTACCTGCCCCGCTTGCCGGGGCACAGGCAAGAACAGCGACGGCACGGCCTGCTACGAATGCCACGGCACGGGCAAACGTCAGCAGGCCTGTGAAGTTCCAGAAGGCCCGGAACACGAAGGCGTCTGCGACTGACCCCTCTGCAGCTGCCCTGTTTGCGGCTGCCCGCTGCCGTCGCTGGACATATGCCTGTTCAGCGGCGGCACGGCGCCGTCTTTGCCGGCTCGGACGCGGCTTTGCGCGCCCGGTCCGCCGCACCCGCCGTGGCCTCTGCGTCCGCCCTTTGCGGCGCTTCCGGAGCGTACACCGGCAGGCTCAGGGAAATATAACGCTCGGCCAGCGCCGTTGCTGGCAGGTGCAGGGCAATATGCTCCAGATCCTTAAGCGGAAAGCCCTGCAGCCAGCGGGCCGCCTGCCGTCCCAGGTCCGCCAGCTCGCTGAGCGGCGTAAACAGGGCGGCCGGGCAGGTCTTGTACACATACATGCCGCCCGCATTGAGCACTAGGGGGAAGAGCCCGCAGGCCACAGGCCGTTGCGGCCGGGGCAGGCGACAGCCGTGGGCCGTGCAGGCCCGGCAGCCCCTGGCGTCCATATAGGCCGTGTCCGCGTTGAGCAGATAAAAATCCTCGGCCATACCGGGCCGCAACTGCCCCGGCAAAAGGGCCATGGGAAAGGGCTCGTCAGAATCCTGCGGACCGCAGCAGTAGCAGCAGTCCTCACAGTAGCCGTTCTGCAGCCAGCCGTCGTGCCAGCTCAGTTCTCTGCGCCGGGGAAAGCGCTGCCGCCATTGTTCCAGATAGTCCCAAAACCGCGTTTCCATCCTGCATTCCTGAATCTTGCACCGCCGTTTGCCGGCGGTTTCTCAAAATAGATCGCCTTTGAAGGCATATGCCCAACGAGTGCCGGGACGTGCCCCTGCGCTTACCCGCCAGGCGGCATCCGCGCCCCTGTGGCAGGCAGCGCCACAGGCAAAAAGCTGTGCGCTGGCAACAAAGATAAGGCCGCTTTGAAAAGTGTATACTCCCGGCGATGACGAAAAGCGTCCTGCTTCCGCACGGCCGGGGCGCAACAACATGCGCCCCTAACTCAACCGCAGTAGAACCATGCCGCAAACCAGGAGCCCCATACCCGCAAAAGCGCTGGGCGCAAGCCGCTGCCGCAGCAGCAGCCAGCCGCCGAGGGAGGTGCCCAGCAAGCCCAGCGCCCCCCACAAGGCATAGGCTACGGAAAGATCCAGCTGCCGCACGGCCAGCGAAAGACAATAAAAAGCCAGTCCTACCAGCATCAGGGCCAGCAGCCCCGGCCCCCGGCGGCGGAAACCGTCTGAGCGGGCCAGCAGCATGTTGGCCAGCACGTCCAGCGCCGCCGCCAACACTACCAGCACCAGAGAAAAATTAAAAAAAGTCGCGTCCGGCATCACAGACTCCCCACATCCGGTTCCGCCAGATCATCCGCAAGAGCCGCGCCGTTCAAGCGCTCACGGGCAACGCCAGGTTCGCCGTTTCCTGTGCCGTGGTGCACCAGCAAAGCGCCCGCCAGTACGCAGAGCAAGCCCAAAGCCCGCCGCAGGGTGAAGGCTTCATCCAGCAACAGCACGCCGCAAAGGGTGATGCAGGTAAGACCCAGCCCTTCCCAGAAAGCAAAACTCACCCCCACAGGCAGGCCAGTGACGGCCTTGGCCAACAAATAATAGGATAGGGCCACGGCCCCCCACATGCAACCCAGGCCCAGCGCTGCAGCGTGGACGAACTGCCAGCCCTGGGAAAGTTTCATAACGGTGGTTCCCGCCACCTCCAGTAAAATTGCGCCCGCAAGGCACAGCCAATGATAAGGTTTTGTCGCGCACATGATATATAACTCACAGAGAAAGAAAACAGAAAGAGCCCCGTCAAGGACGGGGTCCGCACCAGGGCCGAAACCGAAACATGCGCGCGAGGCTACAAGAGAGAACGCCAGTAGCGTTCTTCGGGAAAGCCGCAGGGGATGCGGCTCCGCAGAGAGGATCTGGAGGGACTGAAGAACAACATAGAGAAACTATACCCGCTGCAACGAGGTCTGGCAAGGGAAGGCACGAAAAAGATAACGTGCAGGGGAAAAGCTGGAACGGGCGTGCTGTAAATTTTGAGAATACATATTCTCAAGCAGGGAATCTGCTCTGAAATGCCCCGCCTCTATGCCTGGACGGGAATAGTACGCCTTGGTACAGACCCGGTCCGCCCCGGCCTTTTAACCCAGGCAGGGGGCAAAAGACGCTTCCTGCAAAATGCGCGGGACGGATTTTGCTCCCTGCCAAGAAAAAAAACGGGGCGGGACGGGGATAGTACGCCTTGGTACAGGCCCGGTCCGCCCCGGCCTTTTAACCCAAGCAGGGAGCAAAAGACGCTTCCTGCAAAAATGCGCGGGACGGATTTTACTCCCTGCCAAGRAAAAAAACGGGGCGGGACGGGGATAGTACGCCTTGGTACAGGCCCGGTCCGCCCCGGCCTTTTGACGCAGGCAGGGAGCAAAAGACGCCCGCGCTAGCGGATGAAGTTGGTGGGCTCCCATGCTTCCGGCGCAGGCGTGGCCACGCCTGCGGCCTTGCCGGCGGCGATGCACTTGATGAGCCAGGCCATGTTGTCGCCCAGGGTGCGCATGATCTGCAGGCCTTCCTTGTCCTGCAGCACTTCTTCCGGTGTATTGCCGTGCACGGAATTCCAGTACTGGGAAGAAACCACGGGCATGCGCGCGATGGTGAAGTATTTGTTCAGGCGGTCAAAAGAAGCGCTGGCCCCGCCGCGCCGACAGCTCACCACGGCGGCGGCGGGCTTGAAGGCATAAGGCTGGGATTTGCAGAAAAACATACGGTCCAGGAAGGAACAGACGCCGCCGTTGGGTCCGGCGTAGTACACGGGCGAGCCCACCACAAAGCCGTCGGCGGCGCGCAGCAGGTCGATGGCCTCATTGACGTGGTCGGCGTTGAACACGCAGTGGCCCGTGTCCTTGCACTTGCCGCAGGCAATACAGCACTGAATGGGCTTCACGCCCAACTGCAACATTTGGGTTTCAATGCCGTTTTTTTCCAGTTGTGCGGCCACGACGGACAGGGCCGTGTAGGTACAGCCCTTAGGGTGCGGGCTGCCGTTGAGCAAAAGTACGGACATGCTATTCTCCTTTGTTTTACCTGCATTTTCACCATGAAACGCGTGTTGGGGGCACGTGGGACATAAGCACGGGTGCGCCCCTGGCAAGTCCTCTTCAGAAGCGGCCAGCGCGCAGGGCAGCCAGCCCGCTGGGCGACAAATCCCGCAAAAAAACGAGCAAGTCTGCCCCGCCGCCGGTGCGGCAGGCCAGGTAGCAGGCCGTGTACTCCCTGTGCGTCAGCTCTTTTCCATAGATGGGGTACCGCCGCGCGCCGTGGGCAAAGGGCAGGCGCAGGCGTTCTCCCACCACCGGGTGGATGGGCAGCCAAAAGTCCTCCAGGGGGTGGACATAAGCGCGACGCACGGAAGGCGGCAGACCGCCCAGGCCCAGCAGGCGCAGCAGGCTATCCGCCACATGGCACATGAGCGTGCGGCCCGGATGATTAATGGTTACAAAAAGCTGCTCGTCGCGCCAACGCTCCCGCACAAGCGGCACGCAACGGATGGGCGCTTCGGCCTCTTTGGCTTCCTCGCGGGCCAGACTGGCTGCGGCCACAGCCTCCAGGGCCGCGCTGTCGCCCAGCAGTTCCGGCGCGCCCCGCAGGTAAAGGGCCAGGGCCTCGGCTGGGGCCAGGCCCTGCGCCAGCAGACGCTCCAGCAGGCTGTCGCCGAAGTCGATGGGGGCTTCCCGCGTCCAGCAGGGCCAGTAGCCCTTAAAAAACAGGTTGGGGATGGCCAGCGTGCGGCAGACCGCGGGCAGGCGCGGCAGCAGCTGCTCCGTAGAAAGCGCGCCCCACTTGGGGGCCAGCCACTGGTACAGAAAAAGCGCGCACTGGCGCAGATCCACAACCCCAATATCTTCCCGCGTGTAATTGACGTACTGGCGGATGCGGAACAGACGGGCAAAGGCCGGAGTGTTTTCCAGCAGCGGGCGCAAGGCGTCGCCCTGACAGTTGGTATGGAGCAGACACAGGGCCTGGGGCATGGGGACTCCGCGGCAAAAGGCTTGACGGCGACCTACCCGGCCCGCCCGCCCACTTCGGAGGGCAGCTCCATATAGGTGGCGCTCTGCGCGCCCTTTTCCGCCACGGTCACGCTGTGGAGCCGCACGGCCCGCGCCTGCGGGTCGGGGTGCGCCTCCAGCCAGGCGGCCATGCTCCGCCAGATGTGGCGGGACAAATTTTCTGAAGAGGGATTCAGACGGTCAAAGGGGGGGGTTTCGTTGAGCAGGCGGTGGTCCAGAGTTTCCAGCACGCGTTTGAGCCCGGTTTTGAGCACCTTGAAGTCCAGCAGCATTTCTGTGTCCGGGGTCAGGTTCTGCCCTTCCACGGTGAGCTCTACGGCAAAATTGTGGCCGTGCAGGCGTTCGCATTTGCCTTCGTAGTGCCGCAGGGCGTGGGCCGCAGCAAAATCGTCCCGCACGGTCAAACGCCAGAGATGAGTATTCATGAGAGTATCCAGGAGACCACAAGGGCCGAAAGAATGACCACCACAACGGCCAGCACAATGCGGGCGTTCTGATTCCACTGAAACGTGGGCGCTTCGGCGTCCAGTTCCGGATCGCCCGTGGAGGGCGGCGTAAACAGCCGCTGCAGCCAGGAAAGAAAGGACATGCGGTACTGTGGGGTTGCGGTTTGCCGCGGCGCCTTGCCAAGCCGTGCGTCCGCGCCGACGAACTGTGGAAGGCATTAATCTAGCCCGCGCCGGCCCTCTTGTCAAAAGCGCGCTCCCTGGTTGACCTTTACCCCACAGGCGGAGACACTGGGGCATGGCCTGGAGCACCACCACCATCGCCACGGCCCACGGGCCGGAAAGGGGCGTCGCACCCGTGCTTGTGGCCGCCAGCCGCGCCACGGACATTCCCGCCTTTTACGCCCCGTGGTTTGTCAATCGGCTGCGGGCGGGACACGTGCTCTGGCGCAACCCCTTCAATGGTCACGGCCAGTACGTTTCTCTGACGCGAATGCGCTGCGTGGTGTTCTGGAGCAAAAATCCCGCGCCCCTGCTGCCCTTTTTGCCGGAACTGGACGCGCGCGGCCTGGCCTACTACCTGCACTACACCCTTAACGATTATGAAGCCGAAGGCTTTGAACCGGGTCTGCCGCCCTTGGCCCGCAGGGTGGAAACCTTTTGCCGCTGGGCCGACGCCCTGGGTCCGGAACGGGTTGTCTGGCGCTTTGATCCCCTGCTGCTGGCCGGGCCCCTGGCGGCCCCCGGTGGCGAAGGCTGCGCCCGCCTGCTGGGCAAGGTGGAAGGCCTGGCCCGCCAGCTGGCCGGCTATACCCGCAAGCTGGTGTTCAGCTTTGCGGACATTGCGCCCTACCGCAAGGTGTGGACCAGCCTGCGCCGCGCGGGCCTGCCCTGGCGGGACTGCACAAGACAGGAAATGCAGACTCTGGCCCTGGGGATAGCGCAGATCTGCACGGCCTACGGCCTTACACCGGCCACCTGCGGCGAAACGGCGGACCTGCGCGCCTGGGGTGTGGCCCACAACCGCTGCATTGACCCGGAGCTTGTCCTCAGGCTCACCCGCAATCACCCGGACGTGCTGCGCCTGCTGGGCCGGGAAGGGCAGCAAACGCTTCTGCCCGGCGCGCCGCCGCCCCGCTGGCCCCGCGATCCAGGCCAGCGCCCGGCCTGCGCCTGCGTGCCCTGCAAGGACATCGGCCAGTACAATACCTGCCCCCACGGCTGCGTTTACTGCTACGCCAACACCTCGCCCGCCGCCGCACGGCGCGGACGCGCGGCCCACGACCCGCAGGGGGAGGCCATTGCGCTCTGAAGGGGCCCCGCCCTCCGGGCGGGCTTGCGTCCGCCTTCTCCATACCGTAGAACTAAGAAAATGAGCTTTTGTCAAAAAAGCTCTCCTCCGTAATTTCTAACCGCACAAGGAGACGGAACATGAATGAAACAGTGGCGCTTATGGGCGCTTCGGGCCGTGTGGGTTCGCGCATTCTGGCGGAGCTTTCCCGCCGCGGGCACAACGTGACGGCCATTGCCCGGCACCCGGAAAACATTCCCACCCTGCCCGGCGTGCGGGCCGTGGCGGGCGACGCCAACGACAAAACCGCTCTGGCAGGCCTGCTGCGCGGGCACGATGTGGCGGCCAGCGCCGTGCCCTTTGCCGTCAGCGACCCCCATATCCTTATTGACGCCGTGCGCACGGCGGGCGTCAAACGGTACTTAGTGGTAGGCGGCGCGGGCAGCCTGGAGGTGGCTCCGGGCCAGATTCTGCTGGACCAGCCGGACTTTCCCGCTGCCTACAAACCGGAAGCCGCCGCAGGCGCGGCCTTTCTGAACCTGCTGCGCCGCACGGACGACCTGGACTGGACCTTCCTTTCACCCTCGGCCCTGTTTGAACCGGGCGAACGCACGGGAAAATTCCGCTTGGGCACGGACCAGCTGCTGACTACCCCCCAGGGCTCCAGCATCTCCTTTGAGGACTACGCCATCGCCTTTGTGGATGAGCTGGAAAACCCCCGGCATGTGCGGCAACGCTTCACCGTAGGCTATTAGCGCTGTCAGCGGCACGGCCGCTGCCACGCCCCTCCATCCCCTCCCGCCCCGTCCGGCTTGCAATTCCGACGGGGCGGGGACAGGGCCTTTGCAAATGCTGCGGTTTGTGGCATACCTTGTGCATAGTTTGTGACGCAGATTGCCGTTGTCACTCTATTGACGTACCCCAAGGGGCAAAGGAAGCATCGTGGCCCGCAAAAACAAGAACCTCCGGCGCACTGAGAAGACGTCCCGCAAGGCCGTTCTCACCCGGCTGCTGCCGCCTCTGGTCTTTTTGCTGGCCCTCTGCCTGCTGGTGGTCTGCTTCTACGATTCGGGCTACACCTCCCTGCCGCCCACGGCCCAGCGCTACGATACGGCCAAGGCCGACATACAGGCCCTGCTGCAGGACAGCCGCCGGGTCAACCAGCGTGAACCGTGGGAAAAACTGGCGGCGGAATTTCAGGATATCTACAAGGCCGACCCGGCCTGGCCCAACCGGCCCGCCGCCCTGTTCCGCGCGGCGGAGTGCCTGGAGGATCTGGCCCGCCGCTCCTTTGCCCGCAGCGATGCCCAAAAGGCCGTAACGGTCTACACCGCTGTGGCTGACCGCCATGCGGCCAGCCGCCTGGCCGACGACGCCCTGTTCCGCGCGGCCAGACTCAGCGCGGCCTGGCTCAAGGACGACGCGGGCGCACTGACCCTTCTGGCCCGACTCAAAAGTCAGTACCCGCGCGGGGACATGCTGCCGCAGGCCCTGGCGCTGGAAAAAGCCCTGCGGGCCTCGGCCGAGGGACGTACCGCGCCTGAGGCCCGGCAGGCGGCCGCCGCGAACGCCGCACCGGACGTGGACGCCGCAGCCGCTCCGGCCGAGTCCCGGAGCACGCCCCCCGCGGCGCAATCCGCTACGCCGTCGGCCCCGGCCACACCGCCAGATCCCGCCCCGCAGGCGTTTGCCCAACAGGATTCCGAACAGGCGGCCACGGCCGCATTGGCGCAGACTACGGCCAAACTCAAGCCCTGGCCGCAGAAAGGCCTGCAGGGGCGCTATGCCGCCGCCAAGGCGGCCATGACCCGACTCAAGGCCGACAAAACGCGCTCCTGCTGGCGGCAGCCGTGGGAGGACCTGCGCGACGACTTTCTGCGCGTTTACCTCAGCCGCAAAACCTGGGCCGTGGCTCCCGGCGCGCTGTTCCGCGCGGCGCAGAGCCAGGAGGCCCTGGCCGGCTGCTCCCATTTGAGCGCCGAATACCGTCTGGCCCGCGATCTGTATCTGGCCCTGGCCAAAGAATTTCCGCGCAGCGCCCTGGCCGACGACGCTCTGCTGAGCGCGGCTGCCCTGGCGGCCGGTCCCCTGGACGACACCGCCGCGGCCCTGGCTCTGCTGGACCGGCTGGACACGTCCTACGCCCGGGGCGATATGCGCCCTGCTGCCGCCAGCCTGCGCGCCAGACTTACCACACCGGCCGCAGACGTGGCCCAGACCCCGCAAAACAATGGCCCGACCCCCGCCGCCACCGCCGTGGCTTCCGCTTCCCGGCCCCGGCACGTCAACGACATGGCCCGACAGCTGGGGCTGACCGTGCGCCGGGTATTCATCGACGCCGGACACGGGGGCCGCGACCCCGGCACCAGCCACAACGGCGTGCTGGAGCGCGTCATTACGCTGGACGTGGCCAAGACTCTGGGCCGATTGCTGGAAGCCAATGGCCTTGAGGTGGTCTACAGCCGCACGGAGGATAAGGGCCTCAGCCTGCGGCAGCGCACAGACATGGCCAATGCCGCGCGGGCGGATCTGTTTATTTCCATCCACGTCAACGCCAATACGGACGCCCGGGTCTGCGGCTTTGAAACCTATTATCTGGACTTGGCCGCCGACCCCGAAGCGGCGCGTGTGGCCGCGCTGGAAAATGCCCAGAGCGATCACAGCCTGGGCGATATGCAAAAGGTGCTGGCCGATGTTATGCTCAACGCCAGGGTGCAGGAATCGCGCAAGCTGGCCCGGCAGGTGCAGCAGATGGCGCTTTTTCGCCTGCAGAAACGGACGTTCCGCGTACGGGACAACGGCGTCAAATCCGCTCCGTTCCATGTGCTGCTGGGCGCGCAGATGCCCGCCGTGCTGGTGGAGCTTGGCTACTGCACCCACGCGGACGAGGCGCGCAACCTCAAAAACCCCAAATACCGTCTGGCCCTGGCCGAAGGCCTGGCCGAAGGCGTGCTGGCCTATCGCGACCAACTGCTGCGGCGACGTACGGCAGAGAATTTCTTGACGCCGCAAGGGGCCAGTGCTATGTGAGGCAGGTCTTTCCATCGTGCGCCCTCGCGCGGGAAAACAGTCCGATTTTTCTTTGCCGCCAAGGCTCACGTGCAACCATACCGGGCTTCACAATAAAATCAGTTTCGGGGGAAGGAGAAATTCATGCGCAAGGTGTTCTCACTGGCTGTTATGGCCTGCCTGTTCCTGATGGGAACGGCCCATGCGGCTGACAGCTCAGCCGTGCCCGCGGTGAAGATCGGCGTCGTCGACATGCAGACCGTGGCCACCCAGAGCGAACCCGCCCAGGCGGCCAAAAAACAAATGGAAAGCAAATTCGGCAAAGAGCGTGCCGCCCTGGAAAAGCAGGGCGAAGCCCTCAAGAAAAAGGCCGAAGCCCTCAAAAATCCTAAAGCCAGTGAAGAAAAAAAGCTGGACTTTATTCGCGCAAAGCAGGATCTGGACCAGAAGACCCGCAACTTTCTGCGCAAAGTGGAGCAGGAAGAAGTCAAGCTGCGTCAGGACATGGTCACCCTGGTCTTCAGCGCCACCTATGAAGTGGCCCGCGCCAAGGGCTTTAACTTTGTGGTGGACGTGACCGCCGGCGGCGTGCTCTATGCCGACCAGTCCATGGATCTGACCAAGGACGTGCTGACGGAAGTAAACAAGCTGTACAAAGAAAAAAGCGACGGCAAGGACGCCAAAAAGTAGCCCCCGCCTATCTGGATTTTTTCGGCCTCTCGACCCTGACGGGCCGGGAGGCTTTTTTGTGCCCGCGCCCAGGCTGCAGCCGTTCCGGCACGGGCAAGCCCCCGTCGCGCAGGTGCCTTCCGCGACGTTTGCGGCCCCGTTCGCGGCAACGCTCGCCGGCGCAACTGCGCAACGCTTATGCCGTTGCCGGAGCACGCGCAAAGTGAAATCGCTCCGGCCCCCCCGCAACACCTTCACAAGGAGCCCCATATGCCAGACCAGACGCCCCAGCAGATGGACATTCAGCGCATTCTGCAATTGCTGCCCCACCGCTACCCCTTCCTGCTGGTGGACAGGGTGGTGGAATGCGTGCCCGGCTCACATATCCGCGCCTACAAAAACGTAAGCATCAACGAGCCGTTCTTTCAGGGGCATTTTCCCGGCGMGCCCATCATGCCCGGCGTACTCATTCTGGAGGCGCTGGCGCAGACCGGCGGGCTGCTGGCAGCCGCCGGCCTGGAGGGGCTGGAAAACAAACTCTTTCTGTTCACCGGGCTGGACGGCGTCAAGTTTCGCCGCCAGGTGCTGCCCGGCGACCGTCTGGATCTGGAATGCGCCAACCTGCGCATGAAGCTCAACCTTTGCAAGATGGACGCCCGCGCCCTGGTGGACGGCAAGCTGGCCGCCGAAGCCAGGATTACGGCCGCGCTGGGCGACAGGCCGTAGCGGCCGCGGCAGGCACGCCGCTCCCGCCTGCCATCTTTTCCGGCCGGGGTACGCCCGCCGCGCCGCCTGGGCGAGAAAATTTACACCTTTTATTCCTGCACAGCACTACTTTCGGCGTTCAGGCGGCGGATCAGGGCTTCCATATTAGCCACGCCGGTCAGGCGTGGGCCTGCAGAACTTTGGGTAACCCGCCCCAGCACGTCATAGGACAGGCCGTTGCCGTGGTCGTACACCGTAAAGGGCACAAGCCAGCCCTGGCCGTCGCGACGGGCCTGGCCCACCTGGCGCACTTCCTTGCGTCCGGTGGAAGCATCGGCAAAAAGCGGAGCCAGCAGGCCCTGGGCTTCCGCGCCCGTAACTTTGCGCCCGGCAAACGCGCCGGAAGCTACGCCATTGAGCACAAAGGCGCGCGACTCACTGAGCAGCAGGTTGCGCACATTGCCGCTCGCGCCGTCTTTGGAAGCCGCCTGAGAAAAAAGCAGGGCCAGCATGGGGGGAAGATCCTTGGCCCCTTGGGGGGCGCGGGCCTGGCGCACAAAGATATCCAGGGCCTGTTCCAGAATGCTGTCCACGTCCACAAGTCGCTCAAAGGCGGCCGTATCCGCCGCATCCACGGCCCTGCCCGCTTCCAGCACGCACTGGCGCGGGTCAGTAACGGCAGCTTGTGCGGCCGGGCAGGCGAACAGGCCCCAGACGGCCAGGCAAACTGCGGTCAAACAAACTGCGGTGCGGCACAGGCCCGCCAGCCTGGACGGGCTGCGACGGGCCGCGCCACAGGCGCAACCAACGTTGCCGTGGGCGGGATGGGCAAGGCTATGGACGGGACGGAACGTAGCTGGGACGGGCCTCAGAGATTGGCGCATAATTCCTCCGGCACGCGGCCCTTAAGGGCCAGGGGCAGGCCGCAGTGCACCAGCAGCACAGTGCCGCAGACGGCCGCCAGGCGCTGATTGGCCAGGCCCAGCAGATCGCAGAAGGTCCGGGCAAGGGGCGAAAGCGGGGTAAGGCCCTGGCCTGTTTCTGCGCTGACCACGGCCAAGGGGCAAGGGGGCGCGGCCGCCAGGGCCGCCAGGGCGTCCACCCGCTGCAGGATGGCGGCGGCGTCCAGATGTAGAGCCATAAGGTTGGAGATCCAAAGGCTTACGCAGTCCAGCAGCAGCACCTGGGGCTGCGCATGCGCACCGGCGCCCGCCAGGTGGGCGGTCAGCGCGCCCACGGGGTCCAGGCTCGCCTCCAGGCACTGCCAGCCGGGGCCGCGGGCGGCCTGATGGCGCGCCACCCGCGCGGTCATTTCCGCATCCTCGGCCCTGCAGGTGGCCACGTACAGCCGACGGCGCGCGCGGGCCTCGGCCCAGCGCTGGGCCAAAGCACTTTTGCCGCTGCGCACGCCGCCCACCAGAAGCAGGCTTGGGGCCGTCAACGGGCCTGCCCCCCCAGAGGCGCGGCAAGGGGTTGCTGGCCGACGGCCGACGCCGCAGGCGCGGCGGGCCGGGACGCGGCCGTGCCCACCTGGGCGCAGCGGCGAGCCAGATCCCGCAAAATGCCGGCGGAGCTCTGCACCGCGGCCCGGGCCTGGGCATCCTGACGCAGGCGGCGGTTCACCCACTGGGCTACAAAAAGCAGCGTATCGTCATCCAGGGCCTGGGCGCCCGCCTGGCGCATTGCGCCCACCAAGGAGCGCTGCACGGCTGCCCGCTCTTCCAGGGCACGACGATAACGGGCGCTCAGACCGTCCACCCGCAACTGAGCTGTGGCTATTTCCGTTTCACCGGCCTTATTTTCGCGCAGCTCGTCCAGGGTAAAGACGGCTTCGGCCATCTGGCTGTTGACGTCCACCACGGCCTGAGAGGCCTGATCCAACTGACGCAGGCGTTTGTCCAGATCAGGCTGGGCGGCCGCAGCCTCCAGAGCGCCGGCCAGAATCACGGCGCGGCCGGCCACGGCCATGTGCAGCTGACGCGTCTGCTCAGGCGTAAAGTTCCTGGCCAGGGATTCGCGGTCCAGACTTTCCAGAAAGCGGTCCACATAGAGGGCGTAAAGGCCCTGCAGCATGGTGGGGTGGAAGGCGTAGCGCAGCAAGGCCGCGCGCCCGCCGCCGGCGCTGACGGCAATGCCGGGCAGCCGCGTGCCGTAGCGCTGGTTCAAGCCCTGCACGCTCACCTGCAGCGTGCCGCCGCGCGGACCAGGCTTGAAGTGCCCGGCCAGATAGGCGGCCAGATCCTGCACAAATTCGGGGCGCACCCGGCTGTCTTCAGTTACTTTGGGAGAAACAGCCTCCGGGGCCTGTGGCCCTGGTTCTGTTGCAGCGGTCTGCGCGCCGGGATCCCCCTCCACAGCGCCCTGCACGGTCTGTCCGGCCAAGGTGCCGGGGGCCGTTACCGGGCTCAGGACTGAAGGGGGCGGTGGCGGCGGCGCGTCGCGCAGCACATTGCCCATCCCGGCCAGGGGGGTGCCGCTGGTGGCGTTGTCAATGACGGCCGCGGCCTCATCCCGCCAATGGTCGCGGGTAGTTTTGTCGCGCGTGAGCCAAAAGGCCGCGCCGCCCACGGCCACAGCGGCCAGCACGGCCAGGGTCACGGCCTTGCGCGCACCGGCCCCGGCGGGCTTGGGCTTGGGCAGGTTGGTGATGTCCGCCGCGGGCGCCTTTTTTTCCAACTTCATGCGGTGCCTCCTAAATCTCTCCGCGCCGCACGGGCGGGCGGGCCGGGACGTTCCGGCCCCGGACTGTGCGCACGTTAACATTGCGACAGGCCCATTGTGAAGACATTTTCCCGACACTTTCCGGAAAGCCGCGGCCGCACGGCCGCGCGTTGCGCCGCAAGAGCGGAGGGCGTATAGTATTCCCTGAAAAAAACGGCAGTCCTTTTATCCTCAGACTTTTATCCTCAGGGGGTATATCCCGTGCTCACCCCGCCCAACATTTTGACCATTGCGGGTTCCGACTCCGGCGGCGGCGCCGGCATCCAGGCGGACCTGAAAACCATCATGGCTCTCGGCGGCTACGGCATGAGCGTGATCACCGCACTCACAGCCCAGAACGGCTGCGGGGTCACGGGCATCCACGCGCCGGATCCGGACTTTGTACTGCTGCAGCTCCAGACCGTGCTGGAGGGCTTTCCCGTGGCGGCGGCCAAGACGGGCATGCTTTTTTCCGCGCCCATCATCCGTGCCCTGGGGACGGCGTTGCGCAAGCGCAGTTTTCCACTGGTGGTGGACCCGGTGAGCGTGAGCCAGAGCGGCAGCCCGTTGCTGCAGGAGGACGCCGTTGCCGCCCTGGTGGAGGAGATGCTCCCCGGCTGCGACCTGCTCACGCCCAACCGACCCGAAGCCGAAATGCTCACGGGCCTGCAGATCAGAAATCTGGATGACGCGGCCAGAGCCGGAGAAAAACTGCTGAACATGGGCCCCAGGGCCGTCCTCATCAAAGGCGGACACATGGACAGCAGCGTACTGGTCACGGACTGCCTCTGCCTGCCCGGTGAGCCCCCCAAACACCTGCCTCAGGCCAAGGTGGAAACCAGCAATAACCACGGCACGGGCTGCACCCTTTCGGCGGCCATCGCCACAGGTCTGGGCAAGGGGCTGCCCCTGCAGGCGGCCGTGGCCCGCGCGCAGGACTTTCTCAATCTGGCTTTGCGCAAAAGCTACGCTCCGGGCAAGGGCTGCGGGCCGGTCAATCACGCGGCCAGGCTCTGCACGCCCTGACAGCCCTGAGCACATCGCAGGGATATATTGATAGTTTGGCCCGCTGTTTGCAATGTTGAAAACGGTCAATGCCGGGCGTCAAAATCAAGGCGGTGTACGCGTGCCCTTTCGTTTCAGCATGCAAAAAGTGCTCGAATACCGTGAGCAACTGGAAGAAGAAGCCCGCGTGCAGCTGGCCCGGCACGAACAAAGCCTGCGCCGGACCCGTGAGGCGCAGGCGCGCTGCGAAGCCGCTCTGCGGACCGCCGAAGCCCGCCTCTGTGACCCGGCCTGCATGGATACGGCAGAGCGCTGGCTGCAGGAACAGTACGCCAAAGGCCTGCGACGCGACGCGGCCGACCTGGCCCGCCAGGCGCGTCTGCAGGAGAGCCTGGTGGAAGAGGCGCGGCAGGTTCTGGCCGCCCGCGCCGTAGACAAAAAACTGCTGGAAAAACTCCGCCAACGCCGTCAGCAGCAATACGCCCGCGAGGAATATCTGAAGGAGCAGCGCGTCAATGACGAAACAGCCACACTGCGCTACAAAGCGCCCTCTCTCTAGACTGTTCCGCTGGCTGGCGGCGCTCTGTTGCTTCAAGCTCGCCCTGCTGGGCGTGTTCCTGCTGGATATTCCCCTGCCGGACCTCTTCCCCGCGGACGCGCCGCCCCGCAACGCCACGCCTGTGGCCAGCGCTCTCCCGCCCGCTTCTTCGGAAAAAACCGCCCCCCTGGCGGCGCAGCCCCCCCTTGCCGCGCACGCCCCCGGCCCGGAGCAAAACCGGACGCTGTCCTCCACTCTGCCGCCGCGCCAGGCTGACCGCAAGCCTCTGCCCCCGGCCACGGCCGCCGCCGTCATAACGGAAACGCATTTACCTCAGGGCGCGGCCGCCGCGCGTCTGGCGGCCACAGTGCAAGCCCGCGCGCCCCGACCGGCAACGCTGTCTGAAGCGGATATGCCAGCGCCCCAGGTCAGGCCCGCGCCCACGGCGGCGGCCCAGCCGGAAACGGGCCAGGCCATTGCCGCCGCACAGCCCGCCCTGCCCGCACCGCTGCCCGCGCCGCGCGTGGCCCCGGGTACGGCCCTGCCCCCGCCCGCGCCCCTGCTGACCGCCGCGCCCGCGCCCGCGCAGGAATCCGGCGGCTGGCTGGACTCCCTGGGCCTGCGCAACCTGCCCATCCCCGGTCTTGGCAGCGTACGGGCCGCCCAGGCCGCTTCTCTGGACATGCCCGTGCCGCAAACGCCCAACGCCGCCGCGTCCTCGCCCTTTACTCCTGCGGCGCAGACCGCGCCCCTGAGCCTGCCCGGCGCGCCGGCCATTCCGGACAACATTCCTCGTGGTCAGAGCGCTGACGGCAGCCCCCTGCCGCCGCGTGGAAGCGCGGACGTGCCGTCCCTGCCGCAAAGCTCTTCGTCCACAGGGCTCGCCCCTGCCCCGGCGCCGGCAGTGCGCCCCGCGCCTGCGCCCGTGGACCCCAACCTCAAAGCCCAGGAGCTGGCCCGGCAGCAGCAAGATATTATTACCCTGCGGCGACAGATGGACCAACGCCTTAAAGACCTGCAGGACGCCGAAAAAAAAGTGCAGGACATGATCCGCGAGGCTCGTGGGCTGGAAGACGAAAAAATCCGCAAGTTGGTGCTCACCTACGGGCAGATGAAGCCCAAGGCCGCCGCCAAGGCTTTGGAAAATATGGATGAACGTGTGGCAGTACGCATCCTTACGGGCATGACGCCCAAACAGTCCGGCGAAATCATGACCTATATGAATCCCAAACAGACGGCCAAGCTCACGGAGCTCATCACCCGCATGAGGCTGCCCGAATAATGCGCCTCAGACTGCTTCTGGCCTATGTGGGCACACGCTACAGCGGCTGGCAGATTCAGGAAAAAGTCGACCCGCCGCCCACTATCCAGGGCGCGCTTGAGGCCGCCTTGCGCCAAATCACGGGCGTGGCCGTGCGCGTGCACGGGGCGGGCCGCACTGATGCGGGCGTACACGCCCACGCTCAGGTGGCCCACTGCGACGTGCCCGAAAACCGCGCCCCCCGCGACTGGCGGCACAGCTGCAACGCTGTGCTGCCCAAAGATATCCGCGTACTGGCCGCCGCGCCCGCGAGGCCGGATTTTCACGCCCGCAAAGACGCCCTGCACAAGACCTACGTCTACCAATTCTGGCAGGAGCGCGCCTTTGTGCCCCCGGCCCTGACGCCCTTTGTCTGGAACTGCGGCCCGCTGGACCTTGCGGCCCTGCACGCGGCCTTGCCCCACCTGCTGGGCCGCCGCGACTTCGCCGGTCTGCGCAATGCGGGCACGGATGTGGAAGGCACAGTGCGCACGGTGCTGGACGCCCGCCTGGAGCCTGCCCCGCCCTGCCCCTGGTACCCGCCGCACAGCCCCATGTTGCTTTTCCGCGTCACCGCCGACGGTTTTTTGAAGCAGATGGTGCGCAATATGGCAGGCCTGCTGGCCGCTTGCGGCCAGGGAAAAGTGGACCCGACGCGCATCCCAGAGCTCCTGGCCGCCCGCGACCGCAGGGCCGTGCCCTCGGTCACGGCCCCGGCCGCCGGTCTGGCCCTGGCGCAGGTGAGCTATGAAACAGGGACGCTTGCGGAAGGCCAGCCCCAGGCCTGAGCGCCGCCGCCTCTCAAATGTTCCGCGCCATACCTATGCGCACGGATATAAGAAACGGAGAGCCCGGCGACATGACCGCCAGAACTCCCCGTCCGCTTTCACCGTATGCGGCCGCCCGCTCAGATCACTTCATTGACCCCGGTCTGTTCCTGCGCCCGAAACTTCTGCTGCAGCAGCAAGGGCAAGGCGTCCGGATCTTCCGGATCGTACGCAAACATAACAGCCGTGCCGAAGCAGGAAAAATATTTGCTGCCGTCCGGGTGAAAAGCCACGTTCTCATTATAGCCCACAATGGCTTGCGCGCCTTTGTTCATGGCCCTGGCGGCCATGCCGAAAAAGGCCTCCTCAGAATCGAAACCCCGGCAGCAGACCAGCCCCAGAACCTTGGCAATGCAACGGCCCTCCACCTGATGCGTGGTCACCACCGGAAAACGCCCGGCCAGAAAAACCTCACGCACATGGCCGGCCGCACCAGACAGACGGCCCTTTTTCTCGGTCTTGCGGGCCTTTTTATCCTGGCCTCCCAGCAAAAAAAACATGGTATACCTCCAGATGCTGCACGGGCGCAGGTCGCCCGCATTGCTCTAGCAAGAGGTCTGCCAAAATAATATTATTCAACAATATCAAGAGATAAAAATAGATAAGTCAAGAACCTGACAGTCCTGCCAAAGCGCCGCCCCTTACTGTTGCCTGGGGTGAATTTTGAGCTTGCGCATCTTGGACCAGAGGGTGGTGGGCGGCAACCCCAGCAGCGCGGCCGCGCCGTTCTTGCCGCTGATCCGCCCGTTGGTGTGGCGGATGACCGCGCGGATATACTCCGCCGTCCACTCGTTCAGCGTCTTAAATGAAGAGCCATAAGGGGCGGCGCTTTCCTGCAGCACCGGGCACACGGGCTGCCGCATCTCCAGTCCCGCCTGGGCGCACTCCCTGCGCTGCAACGCATCTGTGAGCGCATTGCGCAGAGGAAGGCGCAGGGTCTCGCACAGGCGACGCTGCTCTGCAGTATAAACGCCGGCTTGGTCCGCATAGAGATTAATAAAACGAAAGCCGCCAAGCAGATCTCCATAATCCAGCGGCAAATGCAGGCAACAGCCAGAACGCTCGCGCAACAGGGCCAGTATGGCGGCTTCCGGCCCTGGTTTATCACTTTCACAAAACAATACCTTGTGCAATTGCCCAGATTCAGAGAGTTTTACATATATCTCACGCAGAAGTGCTGTGGTGACAGGAATAATTTTTTGTGTCTGTTCACTATCGGCAAACGGTTCATACTTGAAAAGCTGTGTTATAGTGCTGTCAAAAAAGCTGTATACCCCAACACAAGATATATCCATATACATACGCAAGAATGAATAAAGATTATTACAAAAGTCAAATAATGAAAGTCTCTTAAATGAAATATAAATAATGTCATTTATCCAAGACGCTGCAGTGTCTTTCATGTAACACAATCTCCAAAAATTGCTTAATAACTTTATTGCTAATGTTGTATATAACTTCAATTTTTAAATATACACTAAAATTTGAATTTGTCAAACAAGTATAGATAACAAGATTGACGAGTTATAGTAATTTTTTACTAAATATAATAATACATTTCTGTAAATAGTATCTATTGCTCTGATTGCGCATGGGCTTGCATGCAGAGCCCTTTTGCGGCACTCTCCGCCCATGCCGTGCTTCCACCTGGTTTCGCTTTTTCCGGAATTTTTTACTTCCCCCCTGTCCGCCGGGCTGCTGGGCCGGGCGCGTGCAGCGGGCGTGGTGAGTTTTGCCTTTCACGACCCGCGCCAGCACAGTATGGACAAACACCGCCATGTGGACGACCGCCCCTACGGCGGCGGCCCCGGCATGGTCATGCAGGCCGACCCCCTGGCCAGCACCCTGCGCGCCATTCCCCGGCCGGGCCGGATGCTGCTCCTGACCCCCGGCGGACGCCCCTTCACCCAGGCAAAGGCCCGCTCCCTGGCTACGGAAGAAAACCTGACCCTGATCTGCGGCCGCTATGAGGGCATTGACGCCCGCCTGGCGGATCTCTTTCCCCTGGAGCCGGTCAGTGTGGGCGAAGCCGTGCTCAACGGCGGCGAAACCGCGGCCCTGGCCGTGGTGGAGGCCGTGGCCCGGCTGGTGCCGGGTTTTATGGGCAAGGAAGCCTCAGGCGAGGAAGAAAGTTTTGCCCACGGCCTGCTGGAATATCCCCACTACACCCGGCCAGAGAATCTGGAAGGGCTTGCCGTGCCCCCTGTACTGCTCAGCGGCGACCACAAACAGATTGCCCGCTGGCGACGGCAACAGGCTGTGCGCGCTACCCTGGCCGTTCGGCCAGACCTGCTCCAAACGGCACCCCTGACCCGTGAAGACGCCCTGACCCTGGCCGATACCCCCCGCCTCCGCCCCGGGCGCAATCTTTCCCTTTGCCTGCTGCACGCCCCGGTCTGGCTGGATGAGAAAAAAACCGGCGTTTCCTCTTTGACAAATCTGGACATTCACGATATAGCCCGTCTTTCCCGCAGCTATGCTCTGGACGCGCTCTATGTGGTCACCCCTCTGCGCGACCAGCTGCAGATGCTGGAAACGGTTGTGCGCCACTGGACGCGGGAGGCCACAAGCCCTGGGCACGCGGACCGGGCGGAGGCCCTTGGGCTGGTACGTTCTGCCGCTTCACTGCAAGAAGCCGTGGCCCTGCAGACGGCCCGGTACGGGCAGCGCCCCAGGGTGGTGGGCAGTTCCGCGCTGTGGCCCGCTCCCCAAAAAGGCGTGCCGGAGGAACCGCCCCTGACGCCGCCAACTGTGCGGCAGTGGTGCGCGGCAGGCCCGGTCATGCTTTGCCTGGGCACGGCCAGAGGGCTCGCGCCGGAAGCGCTTGCCCAGTGCGACGGCGTATTGCGCCCCTTGCGTTACCTGGGCTACAACCACCTTTCGGTACGCAGCGCGGCCGCCATTTTGACCGACAGGATTTTAGGCGACTATTATTGACGCAACACGGCGCAGGCCCTTTTTCACGGACGCCCGCCGGATTCGCAAGGAGTTATCAGCATGGACATCTTGAAACAGATCGAACGTGAAAACATGCGCATGGACATGCCCGCCTTTCGCTCCGGCGATACGGTAAAGGTGCATTTGCGCATTGTGGAAGGCGAAAAAGAACGCATCCAGATCTTCCAGGGCAACGTCATCCGCATCAAGCGCGGCACCACCAACGCCACCTTTACGGTACGCAAAGTTTCCGACGGCGTGGGCGTGGAGCGCATTTTCCCCATGAATTCGCCCTTTATCGACCATGTGGAGCTGATCACCCAGGGCCGGGTGCGCCGCAGCCGCCTCTACTACCTGCGCGACCTCAAGGGCAAAGCCGCCCGCATCAAGCCCCGCGGCCGTTTCTGATGCCGCGCCGCCCCCTTTGCGGGAGCGGTGTCCGGATTCTTTTGCAAGGCGCCCCGGCTGCGGTCTTCCGTATGCCGGGGGCTTTGTTGTGCCTGTCGGCGGGCGGCGGCGCGCCATCGCCCGCTCGGGCCCCGTGCCGCTCCCCAGGGAGGGATAGATAATGCCCCGTTCCTGTCGCGCAAGGGCCCATGACGCGGCGCAGGCCCCGGCAACGGCTGCGCCCGACCTCCTTTCCTTACTGGCCGCAGAAGACGAAAAAAAACTTCCGCCGGACGACGGGCTCATGGCCGGACTGGACGAAGCCGGACGCGGCTGCCTGGCCGGGCCGGTGGTGGCGGCGGCCGTCATCCTGCCTCCGCTTTTCGATTTGCCGGGCCTGACCGACTCCAAGGCCTGCACGGCCCGCACGCGGGAGCGGCTGGCCCCGCGCATCCGACAGTGTGCCACGGCCTGGGGTCTGGGCGTGGTCTGGCCCGCGCGCATCGACCGCATCAACATCCTGCAGGCCACTTTTGAAGCCATGTGCCGGGCTGTGCGCTGCCTGCGCCACCCTCCGGCTCTGCTTTGCATCGACGGCAACCACACGCTGCCGTCGGCCCTGCTGGCTGCCCATTGGGTCAGGGGCCACGGCGCGCACGCGCCCCTGCCGCGCCAGCAGGCCCTTGTGCGCGGCGATGCCCGCGTGCCGGCCATTTCCGCCGCATCCATTCTGGCCAAAACCTACAGGGACGCCCTCATGGCGCACCTGGACCGCCGCTGGCCGGGCTACGGTTTTGCCGCGCACAAAGGCTACGGCACCAAGGAGCATCTGGCGGCCTTGCGCCGCCTGGGCCCCTGCCCCCAGCACCGGCTGACCTTTGCCGGAGTGCTGCCCGCAGCCCCAGGCCCTGCCCAGGGGAGCCTGCTCTGATGCCCGGCAGCCGGTTTTTCTCCCTGTCGCGCCTTTGGAAGCGGACCACCAAGGCCGCCCCACAGGCCGCGCACCTGCGCCTGGGGCAGGAAGGCGAAGACGCGGCGGCAGAACTGCTCACGCGCAAGGGTTTTGCCCTGCTGGACCGTAACTGGCGACTGGGCAGGCTGGAGCTGGACCTGGTCTGCCGCGACGGCGACACCCTGGTTTTTGTAGAAGTGAAAACCCGCGCCAATGCGGCGCACGGCGGCCCGGCCGCAGCCCTCACACCGGCCAAGCAGCGCCATCTTTACCGCGCCGCCGCGGCCTGGCTCACGGCCCACGAGGCCTGGGACCAGCCCTGCCGTTTTGACTTGGTCTGCGCCCTGCGCCAGGGCGCGGACCTCTACCTGGAGCACTGCCCCCATGCCTTTGTCTGCCCCCCGTCTCTGGATCGTGGCCACGCCCCTTGGCAACCCTGGTGACCTTTCGCCCAGGGCGCGGGCCGTGCTGGCCGAGGCCGACCTGGTACTGGCCGAAGACACCCGCCGCGCCGCCGCCCTGTTTCGCCAGTGCGGCCTTCCCGCGCGCCGGATGCTGAGTTTTTTTGACCACAATGAAGAGCAACGCAAGGATGCGGTGCTGCGCCTGCTGCGCGAGGGCAAAAGTGTGGCCCTTATTTCGGATGCGGGCACGCCCCTGCTGGCCGACCCCGGCTACCGATTGGTACGCGCCTGTCGGCATGAAGGCCTCGCCGTGTCGCCCTTGCCTGGCCCTTCGGCCCCCACGGCGGCCCTATCCGCCGCCGGTCTGCCGCCTTTGCCCTACAGTTTTCTTGGTTTTCTGCCCCGCGATGTGGCCGGGCGCAGGGCGCTGTTCGACGCATTCGCCCACGTGCCCGGTTCCCTGGTTTTTTTTGAACGAAAAGACCGGCTCAAGGAAAGCCTACTTTTGGCCGCGCCCATTCTTGGCCCGCGCGAGGCCGCCGTTTGCCGGGAATTGACCAAAGAACACGAGGAATTTATACTCTTGCGGCTGGAAGACGCCGCCGCCCTGCCCGATGATCTGCTGGGAGAAATCACCGTGGTGGTAGGGCCGCCGGAAAGTACGGCCCGCACCCCGGAAGCCGAAGTGCGCCGCCGTCTGGCTGCGGCGTTGGCCCAGGGCGAAAAACCCCGCGAGGCCTGCCGCACTGTGCAGGCGGCCACCACGGGCTGGACCGGCAAGGAGCTCTACTCCCTGTTGCCCCATGGTCCGGCCGCCTCGGACTGACTTTCGCGGTCTTCCCGCCACAGCCCGGCAGCCGCAGCCCCATAAGCGCGGCCCGACAATGCGGACTGCCCGCGCGAGGCCGCGTCTTGTACGCACGGCACGGGCCTCCGCCCGGAACAGGTCCGCAGACAATGTTCCGGCTGTTCCGCCCACCAACAGGGAGCGCCAGTGTACCCCACACGCATTGTCCTCAACTGCCTTGCGCGCACCGCCTGCATCAGCGCGGCCAATACAGCCCGCAGCATGCAGCAGGTGGGTCTTGCTTTTGCGCTGGAACCGGCCTTGCGCTGGCTCTACCCTGCGCCCGCCGATCTGCGGCGCTCCCTGGCCCGCTACACCGGGCACAGCAATACCCATCCCTTTATGGCGCCGCTCTTTGTGGGCATTCTGCTTTCCCTGGAAGAGAGCGCGGCCCGGGGCGCACTGCCCCCAGCCAACCTGGGCCCGGTGCGAGAAACCCTGGCCACCTCCCTTTCCGCCCTGGGCGACGCCTTCTTCAGCGGCACGCTGCTGCCCCTCTGGGCGCTGTTGAGCGTGGCCCTGCTGCTTTCAGGGCATACGGGGCTCATGGCCGGGCTCACCCTGGTTCTGTTTCTGGCCTTGCTGGGCTTTCGCGCGGCCAGCTTTATGGCCGGGCTGCGCTACGGCATGGCCGTCCTGGCCGGACTGCGGCGGCTCAACCTGATCAACTGGGTAGACCGCCTCAAACTGGTCAACGCCGTGCTGGTGGCCTTGGTCATCTGGCATTTGCTGCCGGGCGAAGACAGGGACTTTCCCTGGGCAGGCTACGTGCTGGGCACCCTGGCCGTGCTTACGGCGGCCTGGCTGGTGGCGCGGCTCAGGCTGCCGCGCCTGCTGCTTTGGGCGTTGACCCTGGGCGTGCTGATTCTCATGGACGTGGGTCTGATTGGCATGTAGTATATGCCCGTTGTCGGTTTTCGAGGCTGCGGGCCCGGCAATGAAAAGGAAAATCATGGAAGACGCCATCGAACAAACCCCGCGCGGGCTGGCCCTGCGGGTGTGCCTGAATCTGCGCAATGGTCTGCACGCCCGCCCGGCGGCCCGCCTGGCCCAAGAGGCCCAGCGCTACGCCGCCTCCATCCAGCTCATCAGCGATACGGGCGAGGTGGACGCCAAAAGCATGCTGGACATCCTTTCTCTGGCGCCGCCCCCCAATGCGGAACTCACTCTCCTGGCCGACGGGAGGGACGCCCGCGAAGCCCTCTGCGGGCTGGCCCGGTTTATGAGCACCCTGCAGGACTGAACCCATGGCACGCGCTCTACTTTTCGGCACGCCCGTTTCTCCCGGCATCGCCATCGGCACGGTGCGCTTTATGCACCGCATGCGCCAGGATGAGGAGCGCCGCATCGGCCCGGACCAGGTCGCCGCCGAGCAGAACGTTCTGCGCGCCGCCGCCGACGATGTGCGCACCGCCCTGCAGGGCACCATGGAAAACGTGCCCGAAGATCTTTCGGACTACCGCGACGTCATTGCCGCCCAGATGGAAATCGTGCGCGACCCCAAGCTGCTCAATGCGGCCCTGGCTCGCATTGAGCGCAAGCAAATCTGCGCCGCCTGGGCCCTCAAGCTCACGGTGGACGAGCTCTGCGCCCTGTTTCGCGGCATGGACGACCCCTACCTGCGCGACCGCGCCCAGGACATCCGCGCTGTGGGGCTGCGCCTGCGCGACCGGCTGACCACGGGCCCGGACCAGGATGCGGACCCCACCCCTGGCGTGCTGGCCGCCGAAGATCTCTCCCCGGCGGACGTCATGGAGCTGGACCTGGACAAAGTGCTGGGCATCGTCACCACCGAGGGCGGCCCCACCTCACACACGGCCATCCTCTCGCGCGGGCTGCACATTCCTGGGCTGGCGGGAGTCACGGGTCTGGTGGATATTGCCCGCGAGCGGGAGGCCATCATTGTGGACGGCCTGGGCGGCTGCGTGCTGCTGAGCCCCGACGAGGCCGACCTCAGCCGCTACGCCCGACGCCGCGACGAGTACACCGCCTGGGAGGCCCGCACCCTCAAAACCGCCCACTGGCCCGCCGAAATGTGCGACGGCGTGCGTGTGGGCGTGCAGGCCAACCTGGAAAACCCCACAGAACTGGCGGCCGCCCTGGAATGCGGCGCCGACGGCGTAGGCCTTTATCGCACGGAATTTGCCTATTTTACCGACCGCCTGCCCACAGAAGAAGATCTGGTGCGGGAATACGCCGCTGTAGCTCGCAAAATGGCCCCGCAAAAGGTGGTTTTCCGTACGCTGGACGTAGGCGCGGATAAAATGCTCCACGCCCAGGCCGTGCTCAAGGAACCCAACCCGGCTCTGGGCCTGCGCGGCATCCGTTTTTGCCTGCGCCATCAGGGCATCTTCCGTACCCAGCTGCGGGCGCTCATGCGCGCCGGGGCCAACGGCAATGTGGCCATCATGCTGCCCATGGTCTCCACCATGGACGAAGTGCAACAGGTACGCCGCATCATCCAGGAGCTGCACCAGGATCTGAGCGCCCAAAATCTTTCCCACGCGCCGTCCCTGCCCCTGGGCATTATGATCGAAACCCCGGCCGCAGCCATAATCTGCGACGCCCTGGCGCGCGAATGCGACTTTTTCAGCATCGGCACCAATGATCTTATCCACTATATCATGGGTATAGACCGCAACAACCGTCATGTGGCCTATCTGAACGAACCCCTGCACCCGGCCGTGGTGCGTTCGCTCAAGCGCATTATCGATGCGGCCCACCGCGAGGGCATCGGCGTTTCCGTCTGCGGCGAGCTGGCTTCAGATCCCTTCGGCCTGGCCCTGTTGCTGGGTATGGGCGTGGACACGGTTTCGGCTGCGCCCCGCTTTGTACCGGGCATGAAGCACCTTATCCGCCATTTTAACGCCGCCGGCTGCATGAACCTGGCCCACAGCGTGCTGTTAAGCACAGATGTCCCCGCCTCCAAACGCATGGTGCGCGAAACCCTGCAACAATCCCTGGGGCACGAGCTGGCCTTTCACACCACCAGCCTGTTCACCCACAGTCAGCCATGAACCAGAAAAACAGCGCCCTCGCCCTGAACAAAAAAGCCCGCCACCTCTATGAACTTTCAGAGTTCGCCGAGGCGGGCCTGGTGCTTACCGGCCCGGAAGTAAAAAGCATCCGCGCCGGCAAAGTCAACTTTGTGGACAGTTATGTGGAGTTTCGCCGGGGCGAGGCCTGGCTGGTTTCGCTGCACATAGCCCCCTACAGCAACGCGGGCTATGTGCCCCAGGAGCCGGATCGCGACCGCAAACTGCTGCTCCACCAGCGAGAGATCGCCAAATTCGCCGGGCTGGTGGCGCAAAAGGGCCTGACCGTGGTGCCCGTGCGCCTCTATCTGAGCCGCGGCAAGGTCAAGGTGGAAATCGCCCTGGGCCGAGGCAAAAAGCTCCACGACCACCGCGAAACCCTCAAACGCCGCGCGGCGGAACGCGACCTGGCCCGCGACCTGGCCTGAGCGGCAGAGGCCGCACCGCTTGGATTTTCTCGCCCGACCGGCTATGGTCACGCTATGTGCGCGTAAGGTACACAGCGTGGCATGGCCGGCCCTGCCGCACCGTGCCCCTTTCCTCACCCTGCAACACAAGGAGCACCAAGATGCGTCGCATACTTGCACTTGCCGCCGTCATCCTTCTGTTGGGCAGCGCCGCCTACGCGGCTGCGCCAACCAAGCAACTGCCCGACGACCTGACCCTGGCCGAAGCCCAGATTGTCGTCAACGCCGCCCTGGTCAAATCTGCAGCCCAGGGCATTCCCATGAATATCGCCGTGGTCGACGCCGGAGGCAACCTCAAGGCCTTTGCGCGGGAAGACGGGGCCTTTTTGGGCAGCATTGACATTGCCCAAAAAAAGGCGCTGACCGCCCGGTATTTCAACATGTCCACCGCCCAGTTGGGCGCAGCGGCCCAGCCTGGCCAGGAGCTTTTCGGCATTGAAGCCACCAACAACGGCCTGGCCATTTTCGGCGGCGGCGAACTCTTGCTGCGCAAAGGCGTCATTGTGGGCGCTGTGGGCGTCAGCGGCGGCAGCGTGGCCGAGGACACGGCCGTGGCCAAAGCCGGCGCGGCGGCCCTGAAATAACCACCTGCACTGCCCGTCCGGAGTGGCCATCCACCCCGGACGGCGTCTGCCCCGGCGGAGGCATGCATACAAAGCCCGCGCACCCCACAGACGCCGTGCCCAAGGCAGCCCACAACACCCTATTGCAATAGATATCATACTAAAATTATTAAATAAATTATTTACAAACAAAATATTTTGGATTTTAGTGCCAAAGGCCGTGGATAGTTGTTGACTTTGATCAAGGCAAACCATATGGTGCCTCCATCACTGAATTGGGTATAGTACTTTTTTTGCCAGAGACTTTACATGGGTAAGGCTTCAAGCGGAAAGTCTACCTCCCGAAACCTCTTGGAGTCTCTTATGGCTACTTCCATTTATGTCGGCAACCTGCCCTGGTCCGCGACGCAAGAAGGCGTTGAAGCCCTCTTCCAGCCCTTTGGCGAAGTTCTTTCCGTGAAGCTCGTTACGGACCGCGACACCGGCCGCGCCCGTGGCTTCGGCTTTGTGGAAATGGGCGACGCCGATGCCGCCGAGGCCATTACCGCCCTGGACGGCAAGGAATTTGACGGCCGCGCCCTGCGCATCAACAAGGCCGAGCCCAAAAAGCCCGCCGCCCGCCGCTGGTAAGTCCGGCGTCCCGCAATAATTCCAGAAGGCCGTGCGCATGCGCACGGCCTTCTTTTTGTATGGAGCCCGCTAGGCGTGGGGCTCCATACAAAATCGTTGAGGATGTTTATTCTCAACGTTACTCTGCTCTAAAAGCCCGGCCCGATCTCCAGGCGCAACAGCACGGCTGCCCCGCCCAGCAGAGCGCGACGGGCCACCACCCGTGCCTGCACGCGGGCCGACAGGCCCTCCAGGCCGCCTTGCCGCAGATAGGCGGCGGCCGGTCCGCCGGGCCAGAGGCCGGGCAGGCAGCGTAGCGCCAAGGCTGCGGGCCATTCCAGATTGCGTTCGGGTGGGCGCAGGTCCGCCACAAGAACCGTTCGGGCCGCTTGCAACGTCAGCTGCAGCAGAGCCGCGCCCGTATCCGGCGGTAAAAAGCACAAAGCATAGGCCAGACGCAGCAGTGGCACGGGAGCCTGCAGGCACAGGGCGCGCAGGTCACGCGGATTCAGGTTGCAGGGCGTCTGCCGCGCCCCGGACGGCCAAGGCGCCACAGCGGCCAGCAACCGCTGTGGAAAACCCAATGGCGGCGCGGATAAAACATCGGGGAGCGGCCCGCGCCCACAGGGGCCGGATACCGGCGGCACGGCGCAGGCGGGCGGCTCCGGGCCAGCAGGCTGCTCCGGGCCGGAATGCCGCATCATTGCACGGCCTGCAGCCGCCGCAGCAGAAAATCTCTGGCCGAAGCCTGGGGGCTGTCGGCGGGCAGACCCTGCAGCAGGTGCTGGGCGTGGCCGTCCGTCACAAACTGGCGACGGCTGGCGGCAAAGTGCAGGTCAAAAAACCAAGTGCCCAGCAGCAAACGAAAATCATTGACGCTGCGCAAATCCGCATAAGCGGCAGTGCGGCCTTCCAGAGCAGCCCGGCAGACCGCGGGGCTGCAGAGGTGCGGGTCGTTGGGCAGCTGCAGCACCACCGTGGGGTTGTAGGGGCCGGGGCCGCTCAAATGCTCGTCCATGACGCGCAGGATGTCCAGCTTGTCCGCGTCGCGCACCACATTGGCGGCCAGCGCCACCCCCTCCGGCACGCGGGCAGGCAGGGCAAAGCGGTTGTGCAAGGCCACGGCGGCCAGAATAATTTTGCGCAAGGGTTCGTCTGCCAGACGGCCTTCACGCTTGAGGATGCGCACGCCCAGCTGCCCGTGGTTGCAGGAATCCCTGTCGCGAAACGTATGGTAGCGCAGATACTGCTCAAACCGGCCTACATCGTGGTACAGGGCGGCCAGCAAGCAGGCGCGGGCCAGAGGCGGCGTGAGCGCCTCGGCCGCCACAATGCGCCGGGCGTCGGCCAGCACGGCCTTGGTGTGGGTCAGCTTCAGATCCAGGGGAGCCGGATCCCCGTCGGCACGCGCCGCCTCCTTGGCCCGTTCCCGCGCCGCATAGGCGGCAAACCAGGCCTCGTGCCCGCTGATGTCTTGCAAAGCGTTCATGCCCGTTCTGTACGCCGGGTTGCGCCGCAAGGCAATGGGAGCAGCGCCTTGAGGGCCGTGCCGCCTTCTGCTATGCTGTTCTTTGCCTTTGAGGGTCTTTTGCGGGTCGCCCCGCGCTCTTTTTATTCCCGCCTTTTCCGGAGCTTTTTCATGGCCGATTTTGTCCACCTGCACTGCCATACGGAATACAGCCTGCTGGACGGCGCCATCCGCATCAAGGATCTTTGCGCCCGCGCCAAGGATTACGGCATGCCCGCCTGCGCTGTTACCGACCACGGCAATCTTTTTGCCGCAGCCTACTTCTATCGCACCTGCAAAGACTTCGGCATCAAGCCCATTGTGGGCTGCGAGGTCTACGTTTGCCACGACCACAAGGACAAAAGCCCGGATTCGCCCCTGGCCCGCACCCGCCACCACCTCATCCTGCTGGCCCAGAACACCGTTGGCTACCACAATCTGGTCAAGCTGGTCAGCCAGGGCTACCTGGAAGGTTTCTACTACAAACCGCGCGTGGACAAGGCCCAGCTGCGCAAGTATTCCGAAGGGCTGATCTGCCTTTCGGCCTGCATTGCCGGTGAAATCCCACGCGCCGTGATCAAAGACAACGACATGGACAAGGCCCTGCGCCTGACCCGTGAATACGCCGACATCTATCCCGGCCGGTTCTATCTTGAGCTGCAGTCCAACGGCCTCAAGGAACAGGAAGTAGCCAACACGGCCCTGATGGAACTGGCCGAAACCACGGGCCTGCCCCTGGTCGCCACCAACGACTGCCACTACCTCAATGCCGACGACGCCGAAGCCCACGAGGTGCTGCTCTGCATCCAGACGCAGACCACTATGGACGACCCCAACCGCATGCGCTTCGGCACCCACGAGCTGTACTACAAGTCCGTGGAGGAGATGGAAAAACCCTTTGCCCATGTGCCCGAAGCCCTGGCCAACACCCTGCGCATAGCGGAACAGTGCCAGGTGGAAATGGACTTCGGCCACCACTACTTTCCCGTCTACGCTCTGCCCCAGGGGGCCAGCCTGGAATCCGAATTCCGCCGCCTGGCCGAAGAAGGCCTGGAACGCCGCCTGGAAAAGCACCCCGACCGCGAGCACATCGACCCGCAGGCCTACCGCGACCGTCTGCAGTACGAACTTAAGGTCATCATAGAAATGGGCTTTCCCGGCTATTTTCTTATTGTGCAGGAGTTCATCAACTGGGCCAAGAACCACCATGTCCCGGTGGGGCCGGGACGCGGTTCCGCCGCTGGCTCTCTGGTGGCCTGGGCCTTGCGCATCACCAACCTGGACCCCCTGCCCTACAATCTGCTGTTTGAACGCTTTCTGAACAACGAACGTGTCTCCCTGCCCGATATCGACGTGGACTTCTGCGAGCGCCGCCGGGGCGACGTCATCCGCCATATGGTGGACACCTACGGCGAAGGCTCGGTGGCGCAGATCACCACCTTTGGCACCATGAAGGCCAAGGGCGTGGTGCGCGACGTGGGCCGCGCCCTGGGCATGAGTTTTGCGGAAACGGACCGCATCGCCAAGCTGGTGCCCGCCGATCTCAAAATGACTATCCAGAAGGCCCTGGAAATGGAGCCGGACCTGGAAAAAATCTATAGGGAAGACCCCAAGGTCACCCACCTGCTGGATACGGCCCGCCGCCTGGAGGGCCTGGCCCGCCACGCCTCCACCCACGCCGCCGGGCTGGTGGTTTCGGACAAGCCCATGGTGGAGTACCTGCCCCTCTACCAGGGCAAACGCGGCGAACTGGTGACCCAGTTCGACGGCCCCATGACCGAAAAAGTCGGCCTGGTCAAATTCGACTTTCTGGGCCTTAAGACCATGACCCTTATCCAGGATACCCTGGACAACATCAGCCTGCAGGGGCAAACCCCGCCAGATCTGGACAACCTGCCCCTCACCGACGCCGCTACCTACGACCTCTACGCCCGCGGCGACACGGACGGCGTGTTTCAGGTGGAAAGCTCCGGCATGCGCCAGTACCTGCGCATGCTCAAACCCACCTGCTTTGAAGACGTCATCGCCATGCTGGCCTTGTACCGGCCCGGCCCCCTGGGTTCGGGCATGGTGGACGAGTTCATCAAGCGCAAACACGGCCAGGTGCCCGTGGTCTATCCGCACGACTCCCTGCAGGAATGCCTGCGCGACACCTACGGCGTCATCGTTTATCAGGAACAAGTCATGCAGATCGCCCAGATCATCGCCAGCTACACGTTGGGCGGGGCCGACCTGCTGCGCCGGGCCATGGGCAAGAAAAAAGCCGAAGCCATGGCCAAGGAACGCGTGACCTTTGTGGCCGGGGCGGAAAAAAACGGCATCGGTAAAGACAAGGCCAATGAAATTTTTGACTTGATGGAAAAATTTGCGGAATACGGCTTCAACAAGTCCCACTCCGCCGCCTATGCCCTTATTTCCTACTACACGGCCTACCTCAAGGTGCACTACAAGGTGGAGTTCATGGCCGCCCTGCTCACCTCTGAAATGGGTAACCAGGACAAGCTGCTCAAATACGTTTCCTGCTGCAAAGATATGGGCATAGACGTGGTGCAGCCCTCAGTAAACCAGAGCCAACGCGAATTCACGGCCCACAACGGCCAAGTGGTCTTCGGCCTGGGCGGCATCAAAAACGTGGGCGACGAAGCCATCCGCGAACTGGTGGAAGCCCGCAAAACCGAAGGCGGCTACACCTCCCTGCTGGACCTCTGCTGCCGGGTCAACCTGCGCAAGGTCACCAAAAGAGTGCTGGAATCGTTGGTCAAAGGCGGGGCCTGCGATTGCTTCAACGTGCCCCGCGCGGCCATGCTGGCGGCCCTGGACCTGGTAGTGAGCCGCGCCCAGAAAAAGGCCAAGGAAAAAAGCTCCAACCAGGTTTCCCTGCTGGCCATGGCCCCGGCCCTGGAGGCCAAACCTCTGCCCGGCATCGGCCTGGACTGCCCCGAAGCCCAGGCGCCGGAAATGAGCGACGACGACAAGCTCAAAGGCGAAAAAGAGGCTCTGGGCTTCTTCCTGACCAGCCACCCCCTGCTGCCCTTTATCCGCGAAATGCGCCGACTGAACCTCACCACACTGGAAGACGCGCGTGAACTCTTCCCCGGTGCGGAACTGCGCTGCGCCGCCCTGGTGGTCAGCCTCAAGGAGGTCATCACCAAATCCCGCGGCGAACGCATGGCCTTTGTGGGCATTGAAGACCTTACAGGCCACGCGGAGGTGACCTTCTTTCCCCGTTCCTACGCCGAATGCCGCAGTTTGCTGCAGTCCGAGCAACCCCTCTGCCTCACGGCCCGGCTGGACAGCCAGAACGACGCGGCCGACAACCGCGACATGGGGGATGAGGAAGAGGATGCCCCCCGCGAACTGAAATTGCTGGGGCAGAGCGTCCGCCCCCTGGCCGAGGCCTGCGGCGACAGCGATACGCCCGTGTGCGTGCAGATACCGCCGCACCGCCTGGGTCGGGAAGATATGCTGACCCTGCGCTCCATTCTGGAAAGCCACCCCGGCCCCGTGGAGGCCCAGGCCCAGATCTGCCTGGACGGGCACGTCTGCCTGCTGCTGCTGGACAGCGCCCTCAAGGTGCGGCCCGGCCCGGAACTGGATAAGGCGCTTTCCGCCTGGGCGTCGTAGAAAAACGGGGATTACGGGGAGAAAGGCGCGCCGGAGCGGCCCGTTGTTGAAAAAGTCCCTTCGCAAGGTCAACACGGCCGGCTCTACCTCAAAAACGGGGGGAGTGGTTTGCAGAAAGCGCTTGCCTTTGGTGTAGGCCCGCGTATGGCTTCCGCAACTTCGAAAATTACCGCTTGCGGGTGCGCGTATTGTGCTGCTGAAATGGATGGGGAATTGTTCAGAAACCTGTCGAAAAAACTGCCCGTTGAAGGGGCTTGCCCCCGTCTTTGGTGTAGAGCCCTTAAAATCGATTCTAGCGCGGGGCAGTTGGTAGGGGCCTTTTCCTGTGGACACGACAGACGGCGATGGTTATAGTGAGGGTGAGGTAAACATGGTTAAGCGCCTTGCTGACTGGCTGGAGAAAATGAGCGTTGCCGCTATGGCCGTGGGCCTGTTTCAAGGCGTTGGCTACGGCGTGTTTTTGGGCCTTGCCTGTTTTGCAGCCAGCCTATACCTTACCAAGAAAGGAGGCGGACAATGACAACGTGGATTCTGGCAACCATCGTTTGCGCGGGCGTGTTCGCCTATGGCGTCTATTTGACCCGCCATCATAAGTCCAGATAATCGCCCCAGACATTGACAGCAAGCCCCGGTTGGAGTTCCCGCCGGGGCTTTTTTCGTGCCGGAAACCACAGGTGGTGCAAGTTTCCCCACCTTCAGGCGGGCGACAGCCTGCGGAAGTTCGCACACTGGTGCGCCAGAGATGCCTGGCAGGAGGAAGGACTTGCCGCACTTCCGGTGGTGCGATGGTCTGCACCCATTCCCTTCCCGGTGGTAGCCCGACAGAAAAAGCCCCTACGGCTATTAACCGTAAGGGCTTGATTTCTTTGGCTCCCCGAGACGGACTTGAACCGCCAACCTAGTGATTAACAGTCGTGCGGTTTTGTTTTCACCGCCTTTCATAAAATTTCTTGACGTTGGAAATACAGGCACTTATAGTTGCATCAGGTTGCTTTTGGTGTCCAGCTTTTACCTGTAGCGTGTTACCCCGGTGTTACCCCAAAGCCATTAGGAGCCACGCCCATGAAATTGACGAAAAGAGCCATAGAAGGACTGCAAGGCAACGGGACGCGCTATGAAGTCCGAGACGATGACTTAAAGGGCTTTGTGGTGCGCGTGGGCGTTTCTGGCGAAAGGTCTTTTTACTTTGTCTATCGTGCCGGAAAAGGGCGTGCGGCTCCGCTCAAGCGGCTACGCCTGGGAACATTCCCCACCATGACCGTTGAGCAGGCTCGCGCCCTTGCCAAACAAAAGGCGGCACAGGTTGCGCTGGGGGAAGACCCCGCCGAGCAGGAAAGGGAACGGAAGACCGCGCCAACCGTCAAGGCTGCTTTCGCTGCATTCTTCGAGCAGCACGACACGAAAATTAAACCCAGCACATCCGAGGCCTACCACCGGATAGCAGAGCAACATATCTTCCCCGCAATGGGGAGCCTCAAGGTCGCGGCGGTTCAATATCGCCACGTTGCGGCCCTCCACTACGCAATGCAGGATACCCCGTATCAGGCGAACAGGACGGCGGCGCTACTATCCAAGTTCTTTGGCTGGTGCGAGAAAAACGGGTATCGGGAGCGCGGCAGCAATCCCGTTGTCGGCCTTGAGAGATATGAGGAGCAGAAGCGTCAAGCCTTCATGGGGCGAGAGGAACTTGAAGCCTTGGGCAATGCCTTCCGCGTCATGGAAGCCCATGGCTATACAGACCCAGAAACGGGCAAGGTAACAGCCTTTGACCCCACAATTGCCGCAGCCCTCAAGATACTGCTTCTCACTGGCGCGCGCTGCATGGAAGTCCTTACGCTCAAATGGGAGTACATCGATACCGACCGGGGGATTGCCAGCCTGCCCGATTCAAAGACGGGAGCGAAGACCCTTCATCTGCCCCCGCCTGCCCTAGCCGTGCTGGCGGCCCTTCCGCGCGTCAATGAGTACTGCTTCCCCGGCAGGGGAGGAACGGGGCATGTCGTGAACGTCAAGGACACATGGCGACGACTTCTCTCTGTCGCCCAGCTATCGGGCTGGCGCATCCACGATTTACGCCACGCCTACGCTAGCTATGCCGCCTGTTCAGGCAAAAGCCTGCCCGTTATCGGAGCTATTCTGGGACATACCCAGGCGGCCACGACAGCACGCTATGCCCACCTTGCTGACAATCCTGTCGCCCTTGCAGCAGCGGAAACCGCAGCGCAGATACAGAAGGATTTCAGCGGGGGCAAGGTCTTGCCATTCAAAGCCGCAAAGTAGGCGCAGAGCACACCCTCATTGACATACAACAAAGTGTAGTTACACTATGACCAGGCAGCACCGAACAGCCCAAGCACTTTTCGAGTGGGATGAAGCCAAGGCGGAGAGCAACCGGAGCAAGCACGGCATCGACTTTGAGCAGGCCGCGGCTGCCTTTGCCGACCCCTGCGCCTTGGTGCGCTATGACGAAGCTCACAGCCAGGAAGAGGACCGCTTTCACTTGCTGGGCATGGTGGGAGCTACGCTGGTGCTGCTGGTGGTATTCACCGAGCACGATGCTATTCGCATCATATCCGCCCGAAAGGCGACCGGGCAGGAGGTAGAATGTTATGAACAACTCTGACGACCGGCTCACTCCTCACACAATAGTTGGCGCAGACAGTCGGCCTTTGACTGATACAGAGCTCGCGGGTTTTGTGCGTCTGGCCGACGTGCCAGGAGAAACCCTGATTGAACGGTTGCGTACTCTCAAGAAGCGCGCCGCCAAGCAGTCTTTGACGGTACGCTATGACGCGGACATTGTTGAATATTACAGAAGCAAAGGCAAAGGCTACCAGAAGGCCATGAACGATGCCCTACGCGTGTGCATGGAGGCGGAAAAAGGCACACTGCGCCCATAAACGCATTTGGCGGAGAGGACGTATGACATTTCAGGACCTTGCCAAGAAAATGGGCGGAGACACCGAGGCAATCCATTATGTGGAGACGGCGCTAAAGACTGGGGCTCTGTTCGCCTATTACATCTCCTCTGGGGTACTGGTCCCGTATGACGAGCTCAAACTGCCGGATTCCCTTGCTTTTCTGCTGTACCAGAAGATGGATGGCCTCCCGTACAGAGGGGCAGATGGCCTGTTCTTTTTCGACAGAGAGCTCACCACGCAGGAGCGCCTCAATCTGGCGCTGGAGCAGGCCAATTCCGATGTAAGTCCCGCTACTGGCACTGGAAGCACAAAGGACGTCCGCCGCCGGAGGCTGACACAAGAGGCATTCGACCGCTTCAAGGCCGCCGGCCCGAAGGTCTGGCCCTGGCACAGCAACGGCCGCATGTATCGGGAAGATTTCATGAACGCATTGCGCGGGCTGGCGCTGGAGGAGTTCCACCAAACCGAAGCAAAACAATTGTGGAAGGACTTCGCTGCCGAACTGGGCAGCAAAAAGGTGGGGCGAGGGCGCAAACCCGAGCTATAGCCGGAGAGGAAAGTCGTTTGACTGCATTTTGCTTGTCAGACGACTTTTTTATTTTTGTCTGACAACAGCCTGAAATAACTTAAAATATACCCACCACGAGAAAAGTCGTCCAACAACAATTCGTCTATGGGCGACTTTCTATTTTAACGTGCTTTGCACTGTGCTTTCCTAGCTTGGACGGGGCAGCCCGCCAAAAACAAAAGGAGAAGGCACATGCAGAAAACTTTGCAACGTTGGGCARACACGCAACAGGCCGCGGAGTACCTTGGCGTATCGGCGTCTTTGCTTGAGAAGGACCGCGTTTTTGGGCTCCACAAGATTCCTTTCTCCAGAATCGGGCGACGAATTGTTTACGACCTGCACGACCTCGACACCTATCTAGAAGTTCACAAGCAAGTCTGGGAGGAGGGGGCCTAGATGGCGGCCTCTGAACCGCGAGGGCCCCAGGTGATGCAACACCCAGGGCCTGAAAAAGAACTGTGTGGCCAAATCATGCCCCAAAACGCCCACGCAAGTCAAGGGGCGGTAGGTTTCGGTTTCGACCCCTCTGCCCCGGACTATGGTCCAGCCCTGGCGGCGGCGCGTACTGCCTTCCTTGAGAGGTGCATGGCAGAGAAAAATGTCGCACCTGCCACCGAGGAGCAGGGTCCTGCGCCCGCCGAGGAACAGAGCATGGAGCTTTACCCTCTGCTGGACGTTGCCGACGTTATGAACTTTCCAGCTTTAGAGTGGAAAATCAAGGGCTTAATACCAAGTGTGGGCATCGGCCAGATTTGGGGCGCGTCGACCAGCGGGAAGAGTTTCCTTCCATCGACTTGGCTGCACACGTTGCAAGGGGCCGACCCTGGTTCGGGCACAAGACGAAGCAGAGCCCGGTGGTCCTGCTGTTCCTTGAAGGTCAGGGCGGAGCCAAGCAGCGACTTGCAGCCTACCAGTCCTTCCACGGCGAGCCGCTTCCAAACAATATTCTGGTAGGTGTCGCTCCCACGACTCTTTATAAAGGTGAAGACGTGGACGCTCTGGCTGCTGCAATCCCGGAAGGGTCGCTGGTCGTCATTGATACGCAGGCCTGCGCGACTGTCGGCCTTTCAGAAAATGACTCCACAGAAATGGGTCTTTTCATTGAAAGTGCAAAACGTCTGGCAACAACCAGGCGGTGTTTCGTCCTCTGCCTACATCATTCCGGCAAAGATAGCGGCCGTGGCGCCCGTGGTAGTTCTGTCCAACTTCCGTCTTGGGACTTCGCGGCGGAGGTGGTACGCGAGGGGCAGCGCCGTTTTTGGCGGGCCGTTAAGGTCAAGGACGGCGACGGCGAGGGCGAAAAACATCCCTTCCAGTTGGGCATTGTAGACCTTGGGGCAGATGAGGACGGCGACCGCATCACGTCTTGCGTGGCCCTGCCGGACGCAGAGGATTTGGCCGGGCAGGAGGGGAAAACCCTGACACCCAACCAAAAGTACGCCCTTGAATCGCTACGGGAGGCGCTTGGAAAGGAGGGCTGCGACAGCATTCACGTCGACGCCTGGCGACCGTATTTTTATGGGCGACACACGGGCGACAACGACAAAACCAAGGCCCAGGCTTTTCGACGCGGCAGGAATGAACTTGTAAATCTTGGGGTAATTCTAGTAACAGGCTATATTTACAGTATAAACAAGGAAGGCGACAGGCGACATTTAGACTACATGTAGCCCATGTAGCCTAGCGCCCAAGCCCTGGTTTTAGGCGACACTACACTACACACACCTATAAGGTGTGTAGTGTGTCGCCCAAGGATGGGAGGCCAAAGTGAACCGAAGCATCTTAGATTTCTTTCCTGCCATGAAGCCCAAGGGCCCGAACGAGTGGGCCGGCCCCTGTCCCCTGTGCGGCGGTGCTACGAAGGACGGTTTCATTGTCTGGCCTGACCGTCCACATGGTGGAGCCTTCATGTGCCGCAAGTGTGGGGCCAGCGGTGACGGCATTGCCTTCCTGATGCAGCGTGACGGTATGTCTTACCTCGAGGCATGTGAAGCCTTGTCGCTTGAGCCGAGGAGCTCTTCCTTTGCCGGGCGAAGCAGGACACGGCGCGAATGTCCTGCCCGGGTCTCGCATGTCCAGCCAGCGCCGAGGCCCACACCAGAGCCCGCCGTTCTCCCCTGCAGGGAATGGATGAGCAGCGCCGAGGCACTTTTGGCCGACTGCCAGCGGGGCCTAGAGGAGAGCCCTGGCGCCGTGACGGCCCTGGCCGGGCGCTACCTGACGCCGGACACGGCCCGTGCCTGCGGACTGGGCTGGAACGACCGCGACAGGTATGTGCCGCGCTCTGCCTGGGGCCTGCCGGATTTGGCCGGGCCTGACGGAGAGCCCCGCACAAAGTTGCTGATTCCCAGAGGTTTGGTCGTCGCGTGCCGGCGGGAGGCCGGAGTTGTCGCCTTAACCGTGCGCCGTCCCAACGACCGCCCAGAGCCCCGCCCGAAATACTGGCAGGTCGCTGGAGGTGCCAGCGTGCCGTTTATTGCCGGGTGCGCTGGGCACCCTGTGGTGTTGGTGGAATCAGCCCTGGACGCCTGTTTGCTTTGGCAGGAGACGGAAGGCCAGGTGGCTGGCGTGGGCTTCATGGGCAGTACCAAGCCTGCCGACACCGCCACCGACGCCTTTATCCGGTCTGCCCCGCAGCTGCTGGCCGCACCGGACAACGATGATGCGGGTGAAAAGGCGTGGGCGCGGTGGTCTGCCACCTATCCCCATGCCCATTTTGCCCCTGTTCTGCACGGCAAGGATATTGGCGAACAGCACGCCGCTGCCCATGCGTGGCCCCTCAATTACAGCATACCCACCACGGGCGAATGGCTTACGGCAGTTCTGTCCTCTGCTCCCCATAACTCAACCACCTACACGCTTACCGCGTAAGGAACAGCTATGAAAAAACTTTCCGCGCTCGAAGCTATCCGCAAGTTCTGCCTGCAATGTCAGGGCGGCGTTTCCGCAAACGTGACCGAATGCCAATATACCGCCTGCCCCTTTTACGCCTACCGCATGGGAGTGGCCTTGCCCGCAGGGAAGCACCGCCCCTTGAAAACCATCCGCACATACTGCGTTGAAGAATGCCAAGCCGGTAACCAAGGGCAGGTTGACGACTGCCAAGGCGACACCGCCGCCGCTGGCTCTTGCCCAGTCTTCCTTTTTCGCATGGGACGGAATCCAAACATTACAAAAGAGCATAGGGAAAAACTGCGCACAGCAGCTTTCCGCCGCATGGAGGATGGCAGCATGGGACTGGCATCTGTCTTGTCCCGTGCTAATGGGCCCTTTCAGCCCGCAGAATCGTCGAAAAGCCCCCGGCCCGATGTTGGTTAAGGTATGGCTAAAAATGAACGTTCATTTCGTCAAAAATCGTATTTTCTTGGGGGTGACAGCATGCGCATAGTTCAGGACAGCCGGGAGCAGACCCCCTATGCCTTCAATGCCCCCAGGTATGCGGGCGTTACCGTGGAGAACAGCAGGCCGCTGCGCTGACCTGGCCGCTGCGCTACGATATGCCGACTGTAGGCGAATGGCTCAAAATGGCCCTGGCTGACCTCCAGAGCGTTGAAACTACAAAATACGGACAATGTGCCGTAGAAAACTTTTAAGGAGCTTGTATGCGGATTGTGCGCGATACACGGGAACAGCGGGGATACCGCTTTGAAGGACCGGCATACGCCGATGTGACCGTTGAAGACGGCACGCTGAACGTTGGCGACTACTCTCTTGCAGGGCTGGGAGACAAGGTTGCCGTGGAACGCAAGTCACTGCCGGACCTGGTGCAGTGCCTTGGCCGGGAACGTGAGAGGTTTGCGCGTGAACTGCAGCGTGCTGTCGCCTTGGACGCATTCTGCGTGGTCGTTGAGGCCTCTTGGCAAGATTTGGCCTCTGGACAGTACCGGAGCCAGTTGTCCCCTAGGGCTGCGTGTCAAAGCGTTTTGTCTTTTATGGCGCGGTTGGGGATATCTTTTATTTTTGCCGGGAACCGGAGCGCTGCGGAATACATAACAGCCTATTTTTTGCGCCAGTATCTTGAAGGCGCCCGCAAGCGGTGGGCAACCATTGTGAAAGCGCATGGAGACGGTTCAGGAGGTGAAGCGGCATGAAAACCCAACCTACAGAGAACCTGCAGAAGGAGGGCCGCACCCCAGACGGGCGTTTCGCCCCTGGACACACAGGGAACCCGAAAGGGCGCGCGCCAGGCAGCCGAAACAAGGCCACGCAGGCCGCTCTAGCACTCATGGAAGGACAGCTGGAGCAGATTACCCAAACTCTCGTTGACGCAGCATTGGGCGGAGATTTGACGGCAATTCGGCTGATTCTGGAAAGGCTTGTCCCTCCCTGCAAGGAGAAGGCGCTTCCGCCAATCAGCCTCCCCCCTGTTCCCGATGCCCAATCACTGCCCAAACTGACCGCCGCCATTCTTGGGGCCGTGGCCGATGGCTGTATTACCCCCGGCGAGGGGCAGGCCTTGGCGGCATTGGCTAGTACTCACGCCAAGAACCTTGAACTGGCGGAACTGGAACAACGCATTGCCGCTCTGGAGCGCACCCAGGGCAAAGGGAGGCCATGAACATGAGCAGCACACTTGAACGGCGCGTCGCCCGCCTGGAGACGACAAGGGCCACCGACTCGGGCATGATTGTCCACTGGGAACTCCCCGAGGACGCCACGGCTCTTTCCTGCAAGGGCAGAACCTTTCCACGGCAGGAGGGCGAGACCGTCCCTAACCTGGTGCTGCGCGTGGAGGAGTCCCTCACACCGTGCCCCGGCGAAATCCTGTGGCTAGACCAGGCCTAGAGACGCCTTCATCCCACCTGCAGAGCCGGGGTTCCGAAAGGGCTCCGGCTTTTTACGTGGCAGGGAAAGGGGCTTGCCCCCGTCTTTGGTGTAGAGCCGCACCATTCCATTCCCTTCCCGGTGTTACCCCGGTGTTACCCCGACAGAAAAAGCCCCTACGGCTATTAACCGTAAGGGCTTGATTTCTTTGGCTCCCCGAGACGGACTTGAACCGCCAACCTAGTGATTAACAGTCACCCGCTCTGCCAATTGAGCTATCGGGGATCATTGCAGCGAAGAAATGTGTACGGAAAAAACCGGGCAACGTCAAGGAAAAACTGCCGGAAATTTTATTTTTCCTGGCAGAGGCGCGCCAGACGCTTGCCGTAGCGTTCGGCTTCGCTGTAGATACAGCCGCAGTAGGGCTGGCGGTAGAGGCCCATTTCCTTGGAGCGGTCAATGCCCTCTTGCCAGTCCTCACGAAAATCCCGATAGACAAATCCAGGCCCGCCTGCGGCCCCCAGCCGTTCGCCGGCGGTCTTAATGGCCGCGTGCGGCTGGTAGCGCGAATAGAGCAGGCTGCTACTCACCCAGGCACAGCCCAGGGCCGCGGCGGCGGCAAAAGCCGCTTCCAGACGGCTGGCGCAGCACCAGGCGCAGCGCTCCGGCGGGGCGTCCCGCCCGGCCACGGCCCGCAGCCAGGCGGTCACATCCCAAGTGGCGTCCGCGTAAACAATGGGCACCCCCAGCTGCGCGGCGCACTCTCCGGCGGCTTCGCGGCGGCGCAGGTACTCCGTCAGCGGGTGGATGTTGGGATTCATGAACCAGGCCGTGACGGCGTACCCTTCATCCAGCAGCCGCCGCAGGGGCATGACGGCGCACGGTCCGCAACAGACGTGCAGGAGCAGTCGGCGGTTCTTGCGCAACGCGTCGGTCGCCGCTGCCCCTCCCTCCACCGAAGGGGACGAAAGACATCCCCTGAGGTCGGACGCAGCGCAGGCCCCTCTGTCGGTCCTGACGCCGCCGCCCGCTGCCGCAGCGATGGGCGCACCTAAGGACGCACCAATATTTCCAGACATTTGCCGAAATCCTGCTCCAGTTCGCGCAAGGTGTCGCGCTTATGGTTCAGCAGATATAAGGCCAGTTCCGGCGGGGCCGGATACACGCACTTATCTTTATTTTCCGCGCGCAGCAGCCGTCGCAGTTCGCCCAGCGCCTGCAGGGCCTGCCATTCCAGGTTGCGGCGCTGGCCTGTGCCGCCGCAGGCCGGGCAGGGCTCCATGGTGATGGAAAGGGCCGACGACCCCGTACGCTGGCGCACCAGCTCCAGCAGGCCAAAGGAGCTCATACGGCCCACATCGTGCCGGGCGCGGTCGCCCTTCATAGCCGTGCGCAGGGTCTTTTCCACTTCCAGCACATGCTTTTTATCACGCATTTCAATGAAGTCGATAACCACCTGGCCGCCGATGTCACGCAGCTTGAGGTGACGGGCAATGGCCTCGGCCGCCTCCATGTTGGTCTTGTGGGCCATGGCCTCAAAATTGCCCTTGCCGGAAATTTTTCCGGAGTTGATGTCAATGGCCATGAGGGCTTCGGTCTGGTCAAACACCAGCCGCCCGCCCGAAGGCAGCTGCACTTCACGGGTATAGATCTGGTCGAGCTGACGCCGCAGGTTAAAGCGGTCCCACATGGGCGTGCGCACGTCCGTATAGAGGTGCACCAGGTCTTTCTTGCGGGGGAAGAGCAGGCTTACGGTTTCCCGAATGCTCTGGGCCACTTCTTCGTTATCCACCCAAATTTCGCCCACGTCGTCGGTAAGATAGTCGCGCACGGCGCGCTCGGAAAGACCGGGTTCCTGATAGACCAGGGCCGGACCCGTGACCTCGGTGCCTTTTTTGCGGATGTCGCGCCAGACGCGCTTCAGGTATTGCAGATCATTGCGCAAAGTAGTCTTGGTAGTTCCGGCGCTCACCGTGCGCACGATGACGCCCAGATTCTGGCCGGGATCAATGCCATTCATGAGTTCGCGCAGGCGGGAGCGCTCTTCGTCGTCCTCCACCTTGCGCGAAACCCCGATCTGCTCCTGCCCCGGCGTAAGCACCAAAAAACGTCCGGCCAGCGAAATCCAGGTGGTCAGAAACGCGCCCTTGCTGCCCGTGGGTTCTTTAACAACCTGCACCAGCACTTCCTGTCCGGCCTTAAGCACCTTCTGGATAGGCGGAAATTTCTTGCCCTTGGCGGGCTCGTGGTGGCTCAGCCAGTATTCTGGGTGCACTTCATCAATCTGCAAAAAGCCGTTCTTGCCCGCGCCGTAGCTCACAAAGGCGGCTTGCAGATTAGTATCGATATTGTGGATAACGCCCTTGTAGATATTGCCCTTGATTTTGCGCTGGTGCAGCATGTCCAGGTAATATTCCAGCACCTGTCCGTTTTCGGCCAGAGCCACTTCCACCTGTTCGCCAGGCAGCACGCTGATATACATGCGCCGTTTGTTCTGAGCCCCACCGCGCGCAGAGGAGGACTTGCCGCCGGAAGCCTGCGCAGAGACCTGACCAGACGTCTTATCGAACGCTTTGCCGGACGTCTGGGGGTCCACCGGGATCGGGCTCCTGCTCTGAGCTTCGCCCGCAGACACGCCGCCCTCCGGGCCGGCTGGCGCATCCCGATCGTCCTCGCCCGGCGTAGCTGTTGCGCCATTTTCCTGCCCATTCTGATCTTTTTTACGACTGCGGCCGCGGCCGCCGCGCCTTCCTCGCCGATTTTTGCGGCGGGGAGCCTCAGCGGCATTTTCCGCATCCGCTTCAGAGCCGGCTGCCGACAATGCAGAACCCCCTTCGCCGGAGGCGACCGGTACAATGGCGGGGCCTTCCACCGCCGGCACGTCCGCCACGGGCCGCAAGGCCGGTACGGGGGGCGACGCGGCTTCAGACAAGGCCGGGACGGACGCGGAAGACGCAAGCGCACCCTGGGCCGGACGCGCAGCAAGTTCCTTGCGTTCAGGGGCGACAAGAGCCGCTGCGCCACCAGGCTGTTGGCCCGCGACCGCCATACCGGCAGGCTGTGGCGCCCGCACGTCGCCATCTACAGCCAGCGCGGCAGGCGCGGCCGGGGCAGCGTCCTTTGCTGCGGCGCGGGATTTACGGCCCCCTGCGCTGCGGCCGGAAGTTTTCGTTGTGGCGGTGCGCCCAATGGCACTACGCTCGTGGCCGGCGGTTTTAGTCGTCGTGTGGGGTGTTGCGGCGCTCTCTGCAGTCTCCGCCTCTGCGGCCGAGGTTTCCGGCGCGGGGGAGGCGGCAGCTGCCGTCGCTGCCGCGGCCTTTTGCGCGGCGGGATCAGCCGTCGCAACGGCAGATCTGGCGGACCTGGACGCGGCGCGCCCTGCGGCGCTGCGGCTGCGGCCGGAGGCTTTGGTTGTCGCGCCGGGTGTTGCGGCGCGGGGTGCGGCGTTCTCTGCGGCAGCCGCTGCTGCGGGTGCGCCTTCCGGCGCCGCTGACGAAGCTGTGTCCTTGGACGCGGGTTTCGGCGCGGTTGCAGCGCTCTGCCCTGTCGCCATTTCTGCGGCCGACGTTTTTTTACGGCTGGTGGTACGGGTCGTGCGGCGTTTTTGGGGAGATTCTTCTGTTGCGGGGGGCGTGTCCGGCGTATCAGTGGGGGCCGCCGTGGCGGCGGCTGCGCGTTTGCCGACGGCGCGCTTGCGTGGAGCGGGTCTGGAAGTTGCGGCGTCCGCGGCTTCCACGGGGGGGGGAGTGTCCGGCGACGTATCAGTGGTTGTTGCGGCGGGTGACGCGGTTTTGGCTGTTTTGCTGCGGGGGGCGGCGCGCCGCCGGGGCTTGGGGGTTTCCTTTTCCATTGTGTCCGGGGCTGCGGAAGCGGCCACGGGAGTGTCCTGATCTGCGGTCATGAATATCCTTTTATGTACGGCGGCGGGAACCGCCGTCAGAAATTTGGGCGGCATGCTCTGACGAGGCCGGTGCAGCGCCGGATGGCGCGCAGGTGCGGCTGGCATGCCCGTACTCCTTGCAGAGTACGTTTTTTTGAAAATTATGCAAGCGGCCCGTCCGGACGCTATGCCGTGACGGGCCTGCAAAACCGATTTCTGTCAAAAAAAATCAGCTTTCCAGCATCTTAAGCTCTGCCGAAAGCTGCCCGGCGTTAGAGCGCAGCAGGACGTACCCTCCCAGAGAAAGCGGCCCCGGATTAACCACCAGGGTGCGGCCCACGCGGTCCATAGCCCGGGCCTCGTGGATATGCCCGCACAGGCAGATCTCCGGCTGGGCTTCCTCCAGAAATTCGCGCACAGCCGAAGAACCCACGTGCACGCCGCCGGGGATGACGTCGCAGGCCGTATCCTTGGGCGGATTGTGCGACACCAGCACCGTATGGGCGTAGGTCCGGGCTTTTTGCCAGCAGGCGTCCAACCAGGCGGCGAAGGCCGATTCCGGAAATTCGCTGGGCGTGCCAAAGGGCGTGAAGGTGGAAGCCCCCACGCCGAATATGGCCGTATCCGGCGTGAGCGCGCGGGTCATGCCATGGAGGTTCCAGCCCATTTCGCTCAGCCACTGGTCCACTTCGGGCCGGTCCATATTGCCGATCTGCGCCCAAACCGTGGTATTGTGGGCGCGCAGCACATTCATGACCTGCTCGGCCTGCTTCACGCCGCCGGTGATGGTCAGATCACCGGTCACAATAATGCCGTCGGCCTGAGAAAGCTCCGGAATTTCGGCAATGCGGGCAGGCTCGTCGTGGATGTCGCCCACGGCGACCCAGAGATAGTCCTGAAAGTCGGCGCTTGGCATGGCGGTGTTTCCTTTGTTACAGTCTTGCGGCCGTATTCGGCCGCAGTATGTACAGATTAGCATATTCCGCCAGCCAAGGAAAGACCCGTCATGTTCCCTTCCCCGCCGCCCGCCGCGCCCGAAGCCGCCACCAAGGCCCGCCTGCGGGAACAGGCCGCCGGTCTGCGCCGCGGCCTTTCACCGCAGGCATTCCAAAATAACGGCCAAGCCGCACAAGGGCATATCCTGAGTTCCGCCCTCTGGCGCGAGGCCCGCTCCGTGGCCCTCTATGTGGGGGTGAAACAAGAAACGCCCACAGATCTCCTGCTGGACGCGGCCTGGACTGCGGGCCGCGTGGTCTGGCTGCCACGCGTGCGCCACGGCCAACCCGGATGCATGGACTTTGCCCTCTGTTCCGGCCCGCAGGATCTGCGCCCCGGCCCTTTCGGCCTGCGCGAACCCACCCCCGCCCTGCCCGGCCTGGGGCCCGAAGCCCTGGGCGCGGCCTTCTCCCCGGACCTGTTCATTCTGCCGGGTCTGCTTTTTGACCTCCGGGGCGGCCGCCTGGGCTACGGCGGCGGCTATTACGACCGTTTTCTGCGCCGACGCCCGGCCTGCCCGCTCCTGGGCCTGTGCTTTTCCTGCCAGGTGGTGCCCACCCTGCCCCTGGACCCCTGGGACCAAAGGGTGGACCACCTTTGTACCGAACGAGGCCTGCAGTGTCTGAAATAAGCTGTATTTCCTTCCAGTTTCCAGGTCTGGAGAACGTGGGCTGCGCCTTCCAGTGCCGTGGCCCGGCCCCGGATTTTGCCGACCTCCGCAATGCCGACGTCGACCCCCTTTCCGGCGGCAACATATCCTACAGCGTGGGGGACGAGCCCGCGCGCACGGCGCGCAGCCGCCGCGCCCTGGCTGGCCTGCTGCGCGCCGGAGGAGCCACAGACTGGGCCGAACTGCACCAGGTGCACGGCGACGCTTTACACGTTGACCCGCCCGCCACGGCCTTGTCCCTGGCCCCGGACCTTACGGACGCCGCCCTGCCCCAAGGCGACGGCCTGGCTACCGACCGCCCCGGTCTGGCTCTGTGCATCAAGACCGCCGACTGCCAGCCCATCCTCCTGGCCCACACAAGTGGACGCTACGTGGCCGCCCTGCACGCCGGTTGGCGCGGCAACCGCTGCGCCTTCCCCACCAGCGGCGCGCGCCGCTTCTGCCAACAGTATGGCCTTGACCCCCGTGAGGTGCTGGCCGTACGCGGCCCCAGCCTGGGACCGGACAAAGCTCAGTTTACCAACTTCTCTCAGGAATGGGGCCCAAACTACGCCCCCTGGTTTGACGCGCCCGGCCGCACCCTGGACCTCTGGAGCCTCACCCGCCGCCAGCTGGAAGACGCCGGGCTCCTGCCCCGCCATATCTTCGGCCTGGACCTCTGCACCATGTCCAACCCGCAGTTCTTCTCCTACCGCCGCCAGCGCGGTTGCGGCCGCCAGGCCAGTCTGATCTGGATAAAAATATAGTTTTTTGCGGGGGAAAACTTGTGTGGTGGGGGAGAAAACCTTTGTGGACAAAAGTTCCCTCCCCCACAGTCTTTCAGGCTCTTAGCCCTGCTTCATCTGATCGATAAGGCCGCGCAGCACCTGCGCCTGCTGGGCCAGTTCGGTCACGGCGGCAGAGGCGTGGCGCATGGCGGCGGAGGTCTCGGCAGAAATGCGGTTCACGTCCTCATCCTCA